>JANWZC010000019.1 GCA_025054975.1 Raineya sp. | reverse complement strand
TTGTTTTGAAATTCGTGTTTTTTCAGTAGATTTGCCTGATGAATCTTTTTATCAGGCAAATTCTTTTTTACAATGAAACACAAATATCTATTCATTTTCTTGTGGGGAGGTATTATGAGCAGTGTATTTGCTCAAAAAAAACAAACACTTATCAAAAACTTAGAAGTAGCTCCTACTCAAATTGTCTTTGTAGAAAACAAAGGACAATGGTACAAGGATATCCAGCTGCGTGCTGAAATTCCTTCGGGATTTTTAGATGTGCAAAATGGTAGCTTGCAATATTTTTTCTATGATGAACAAGCGGTTCATAAACGTTATCACCAGGAACACCCTGAAGACATCAACCCCGATGCAGAAATTCGCTTTCATAGCTTTGTGGTAAGATTCTTGGGGGCAAGTCCTGTACAGGCTAAGCCCACCGATTTACAGCCTACTTTGTACAATTATTACCTTGGCAATGATAAACAATTCTGGGCTGATGAATGTAAATCTTACAAAAAAGTCCTTTTTGAAGGTATTTATCCTAATATCTCTTACCATTTGTTTAGCAAAGGAAATTCTTTGAAGTATGAATTTCACTTGGAAGTGGGGGCTAATCCTCGGCATATTCAAATGCAATATGAATATGCGTCAGGTTTAGAGATTTTGCCTGATGGTACTTTGGAAATAAAAACTACTTTGGGTAGTATTTATGAGAAAAAACCATACAGCTATCAAATTATCAAGGGCAAAGAAGTAGAAGTACCTACTCGCTTTGTTTTGAATGGCAATGTAGTAAGTTTCGATTTCCCACAAGGTTACAATAAAAAATATCCGCTTATTATTGATCCGGGCATTGTGTTTGCCACTTATTCAGGAGCTACTTCAAGTGTGTATGGTAATACTGCCTGCTTTGATGAAGCAGGACACTTGTATGCAGGAGGAACATCTTTCGGTCCGGGTATGCGGGCAGGTTCGCCCACACCTACGAATGAAGGAAGTCTGGGAGGTTCAGTTAATATTCGTCTCTACAAATACAATCCTACGGGTACTACACTCTTATATGTAACCTTTGTGGGTGGTAATGATAATGAAATTCCACATAGTCTAGTTGTAGATAGTAATAATTTTTTGTACGCTTTTGGGTCTACTGGCTCCTCCAATTTCCCAAGTGACGTAGGTACTTTCCAAGGGGGAACAGGTGTAGGAAGTATTTTCGCTGGTATTTCATATTCACAAGGTACGGATATGTACATCGTAAAATTGAATCCAAATGGAACTAGAAACCGCATCAGAATTTTAGGAGGTAGCGGAAATGAGGCTATTAAACCTAGTTCATTGGCTTGGACTATCAATAACTATGGAGATGTTTGTAGAGGCGATATTTACGCAGATATCAATAACGATATTTTGGTAGCCACCAACACTACTTCTAACACTATCGCAGGAGTTACAGGTTCTTTGCAGGGCGGGCAAGATGCTTTGCTTTTGAAGTTTGATGATAATCTGAACTTAATTTTTGGACGTTATTTTGGTGGAAATAATTTGGACTTGGCTCTTTCTGTAAAAACTAATGCTTTGGGAGAGATTTATTTGGGCGGTGCTACCAGAAGTACAAATCTGCCTAATGCCACAGGCTTGAATACTACCGCCTTTGGGAATGATGATGGCTTTATAGCTAAATTTGATAACAACGGTAATCTTATCCGAAGTACTTATTTGGGTACTGCTCAACCTGATATGGTATTTTTCATTGATTTAGATGTAAGTGGAAATGTATATGCTTACGGACAAAGCAGAGGAGGTACTTATCCTATTGCCCCTGCAAGCGTATATAATAATGGTAATAGTGGGCAATTTATTCACAAACTCAACGGCGACTTGACCGTGAGCGAATGGAGTACCCGAGTAGGTAATGGAAATGGTACATATAACCTCTCCCCAACAGCTTTCTTGGTAGATATTTGCGGAAATATTTACATAGCTGGCTATGGTGGGTGGAGTGGCATTCCATCAGTAACAGGCTCGCCTGTTACACCTGATGCTTTCAAAAGTACCACAGATGGTACAGATTTTTATTTGGCAGTATATCGCCCTAATATGACTGGATTGCTTTATGCAACTTTTGTGGGGGGAGCAAGTTCAAACGAACACGTAGATGGCGGAACTAGCCGTTTTGCCAAAGATGGTACAGTATACCATGCAGTTTGCACAAATGCTGGTTTTCTAACTACACCTGGGGTTTGGCAACCTACCATAGGTAGCGGAGCTACGTGGGATTGTGCAGTTTTCAAGTTCCAAACCAATATCAATGCCGATTTTACTATGCAAGACCCCACTTCCAATACAACTATTGTCGGTGGAGGTACTTCTTGTTCAGCAGTTGTGAATTTCAGGTTTCCACAAGATGTTACCGAATTTGATAGCTTCCAATGGACTATCTATGATGTAGGAGGAAACATTTTATTTACCACTTCTACTCAACAGAACTTCTCATACACATTTACAAGTTCGGGTAATTATAAAATTCGTTTGGTAGTATCTAATTGTAATAAAACGGCTCAGAAAATACAAGACTTGATAGTCGCTATACCCAACTTTCAGGCTCCTAATGACGCCACGATTTGTAGATTTAGTAGCGTACAATTAGTAGCCAGTGGTGCAAAAACTTATCGTTGGACACCTGCCACAGGATTGAGCAATCCAAATATTCCCAATCCTATTGCCTCACCATTACAAACTACCACTTATACACTTGAAATGAAAGATGATAATTGTACGGTTAGGAAGCAGGTAAAGGTTACGGTCCTTCCTGCTGAACCTGTTAATTTTGATTTCCAACTCTTAAAGGATTGCAATACACCTTATCGTGTGAAGTTAAATTTAGTGAACGTAGATACACTCAAATTTAAGGAGTTTCGTTGGTCTATGGGAGAAGGTACTACTTATACAGGTACTACTCCACCTGAACATCCATACCTTATCTCTGATAGAGAATACACTATTACGTTGGTAGGAGTCAATTTGAATGATTGCGAAACAAGAGCAGAAAAGAAGGTTTATGTGCCTAAA
Source organism: Raineya sp. (assembly GCA_025054975.1). GTDB lineage: Bacteria > Bacteroidota > Bacteroidia > Cytophagales > Thermonemataceae > Raineya. The sequence continues at coordinate 19,043 of JANWZC010000019.1, read as the reverse complement.
CCACCCATTTTCCCTCCTAATTTAATTACGCCTAATGGTGATGGTGTAAATGATGTTTTTGAAGTAGCAGAAGCAGGCTCAAAAATTAAAATCTATAATCGTTGGGGTAAATTGATTTATCAATCCGACAATTACCATAAGGAATGGGGAAATGGTAAAGAAGTAATGTCAGGTACGTACTATTATCATTTAGAGTCACCTTCGGGAGTGAATTGTAGTGGTTGGTTGCAAGTAATGAAGTAAAAAACAAGAATTATCCACAAGCCCACAAAATTTTTGTGGGCTTTTTCGGGTTTTGTCATATTTTTTTCCAAATATTCCAAGCCGCTTCGGCTTGTAGAGAGAGCATTTCTAAGCCATTTTTTGTATGTGCTTTTTGTTCTTTTCCTTTTTGCAGAAATAATGTAGTTTCAGGATTATAGACCAAATCGTATAAAAAATGATTTTCCGTAATACTTTCATAAGGAATAGGTGGATAGGTATGTGTGTCAGGATACATTCCTAATGGGGTGGTATTGATAATAAGTTGGGTTTGCATAATGATTTCAGCTGAGAGTTCGTTGTAAGTAAGATTTTGAGGATTTTTATTTCTTGAAACTACTTGAAAAGGAATCTGCAAATGTTGTAAAACCGCCTGAACAGCTTTACTTGCCCCACCAGTACCTAAAATAAGAGCTTGCGTAGGAACATAACCATCTAAAAAGTTTTGCAAAGATTTCAAAAAACCTTCATAATCGGTATTGTAGCCTATTTTTTTACCTTTTTGCAGAGCAATCGTATTCACAGCTCCTATTTTTTGAGTATTTTCACTGATTTCGTCTAAAAAAGGTATAATTTTTTCTTTGTACGGAATAGTTACATTTAAGCCAATCAGTTCAGGATTTTGTTTCAAAATTTGAGGAAATTCGCCAATGTTCTGCAAAGGATACAGGTCATAGCAGTAATTTGTAAGATTTTCACGAACAAATTTTTCCTCAAAGTATTTTTTTGAAAATGAATGAGTTAGCGGGTAACCAATGAGTCCAAGTTTTTTCATTTTGAAAAAAATTTAAGAGAATGTTTGGTGAAAAAGAAAAAAGTTTCTACCTTTGCCACACTAAAAAACGGAGCGGTAGTTCAGCTGGTTAGAATGCCTGCCTGTCACGCAGGAGGTCGCGGGTTCGAGCCCCGTCCGTTCCGCAAACGCCTTAAACAAATTCGTTTAAGGCGTTTTTATTTTCAGTCAAATTTACATTTTTTTCTTTAATTTCAAGCCCAAAATAAAACCTTTTGCAAAGTGTTCAATTTTTTTCGTAGCAGTTCTATTTTTGGTACAATTCTTTTAGCTTTGCTCTTTTTGGCAATTCGCTTGCCTGCGGAATGGAAAGGAGTTCCGCTATTAGCCATAGAGGCAAAATTTCTGGCTTTGGGTGAAAAAATGAGTTCAGGTAGTTGGATTTACACCGATATTTGGGATAATACACCTATTTTGCCTGCTTTGGTTTATGCCATTTTGTACTTGCTTTTTGGTAAAAGTGTTGTTCCTTATCACGTTATAGCGGCTATATTAGTTTTTGTGCAGGCTATTCAGTGGAACTATTGGCTTATCCGAACCAAAATGTATCACGAAAGAAATCAAGTTCCTGCTCTCATTTACTTGCTTTTAGCTTCGCTTTGGTGGGATTGCTTCACACTTACTCCTGAAATTTTGGCAAATACTTTTCTGATGATTGCTCTGGGAAACTTGCTTTTACACCTCAACGAACAATATCATTATCAAAAAGGCTTTGATATTGGCATTTATTTAGGATTTGCCATTCTTTGTTATTTCCCAAGTGTTTTTTGGCTGTTGGGAGTAATGTTTGTATTTGCAACGCTTTCTGGTACGCAACTGCGTGAGTATGTGCTGTTGTGTTTGGGGGCTTTGTTACCTTTTGCTTTGGTAGGACTTATTTTCCTCTTCAAAGATAGTTTTGGGCAGTTTTTAGAGTTTTTTGCTTTAAGCAACTTCTGGTTAGCAAAAAATTATGCAATGTCATTCTTACATTTTGCTATTTTCGGGACTATGCCTGTTATTTTAGTGATTTTTGGCATTTTAATGCTTTTGCAAAGTGGTGGATTTATCAACTATCAAATTCGCTCTCAACAGGCTTTTTTGTTTGTACTGATTTTTGCGATTGTGGGCATATTTTTTACTCCTGAAATTTCTATGTATAGTTTTGCTCCTTTGTGGATGATGATTTCCTTTTTTGTAGCTCATTTATTTTTGCTTTTTCGTAGTCGGTGGATTAGAGAAACAATTTTTACACTATTCTTTGTAATTTCGGTAGGGGTGAATTATGTTTTTTTGCTTAACAAAATTCCAATAAAATGGCAAAAATACATTACCCCTTTTGAACCTCTGCAAATTCCTGATATTAAAGGAGAAAAAATTTGGCTTTTGGGTAATAGGTGGGAGTTTTATCTAAAAAACCAAGCCGCAACTCCTTATTTCCATTACGAACTTGCTCAAAAACATTTGCAAAACATTGATTATTACGATATTCAGGCAGAAGTGTATGATAGACTTTCCAGAGATTTGCCTACTATTATTGCAGGAGATAAAAACAGGATAGAAAAAATTTTTCAACGATTGCCCACGATTGCTGAAAAATACGAATATCAAGGTGAAAGAGGTTGGTGGAAATTGAAAAAATTGCAGTAAGAAACTTTAATTATGAAAAAAATTTTGTTTATATTTCCTTATCCTTCGGGAACAGCAGGCTCACAGCGTTTTCGTTTTGAGCAATATCTTGATTTTTTGCGAGAAAAGGGCTTTCAGATTTCGCTTAAACCCTTTTTAGACGAACCTACTTGGCAAATTTTATACAAAAAAGGACATTTTTGGCAGAAAATTATAGGTATTTTGAAAGGTTTTTCAAGGCGTTTGCTTTTATTGTTTCAAGTGCCTCGTTTTGATTTTGTGTTTGTGCATCGGGAGGCAACTCCATTAGGTTTGCCTTTTGTAGAGTGGATGATTTGTAAAGTTTTTCGCAAAAAAATGATTTTTGATTTTGACGACGCAATATGGTTGCCAAATACTTCGGCAGAAAATAAAATAGTGGCTTGGCTTAAATTTCATCAAAAAACAGGTTTATTGTGCAAATGGGCGTACAAAGTTTCAGCAGGTAATCGTTTTTTAGCTGAATATGCTCAAAAATTCAATCCAAATGTTTTTATCAATCCTACAACTATTGATACTGAAAATTGGCACAATCCGCAGAAATTTCAAGTGCAAAAGCGAAATTTGCCCGTAATCGGCTGGACAGGCACACATTCCACTATTCAATATTTAGAGCCTCTTGTAGCTGTTTTAGAAAAAGTAGCCTCTCAAAAGTCTTTCATCTTTATTCTGATTTCCGATAAACCGCCAACTTTCAAAATTCCGAATTTAGAATATGTAGCTTGGCGTAAAGAAACTGAAATTCAAGACCTTATGCTTTTAGATATTGGCATAATGCCTTTGATTGATGATGATTGGGCAAAAGGTAAATGTGGTTTCAAGGCACTTCAATACATGGCTCTGGAAATTGTGCCTGTGGTTTCACCTGTGGGCGTGAATACCGAAATTGTGCAGGATGGCTATAATGGCTTTATTTGTGAAAACGAAAAAGAATGGGAGCAAACCTTACTTTCTTTGCTTGAAAATACCGAATTACGCAAGGAATTAGGTAAAAAGGCTCGGCAAAGTGTGATAGAGCGTTATTCCGTAACAGCTAACCGAAGAAACTTTGAACATTTTTTTGAAATGCATTGAAATCAGGAATTTGAATTGTTGTTTTTGAGGTTTTCAGCGACTTTCCGAACAAAATCCAAAGGCACTTCTAATAATTTGGCAATCTGCTCCAATGGAAAATTTTCGGCAAGCATATTTTTTATGCTTGTAAGCCAAACGGATTCTTTGCCTTTTTCAATACCTTTTTCAATTCCTTGCTTAAAACGAACATCATTTTCAAGGTTGTAAGTGAGAGCCATTTTTTCAACTAATTTAGTTACAATTTCTTGCAAACTACGCAAGTTTGCTAAAACTTCTAACTGCACAACACATTTTTCTTTGTGGAAAGTTCCAATCGGCAAAGATTTTATTTTTTCTAAAATCTTGCTAATAATCTGCTCAGAACTTTGAGAACCAAAATTTGCTAAAATCGCAAGGATTGACATTTCAGGAATATCTGATGCAAGAAACTGCTCACAATCGTAGTCCTGTAAATTGATAAGCGTATAACGAAAACTAAAATTTTCGTGTTGTAAAGAGGAAAACATCTTTTTAATAATCTGATTACCAATGTAAAACACATATTGCCTTACAGGTAATTTGTACTTACGCACCAAAATGGCGTGGTACTCTAACATTCTGTAAATCATTTCCTTGCTATCTTCAACCTGAAATTCAATGTGCAGAATATAATCTTTGCTACTATCGCTATGTACAACTTTTTTGAGAAAATCAGGAGAACGTTCTAATGTAACTTGCAAATCATCAGGTATTTCTTCTAATTTTTCAGGGTGCAAGTCAAGCACATACTCTATCAAGGGCAAAATAATTTCCTCAATATTTTCACGTAAAATTTTATCATAATCTTGTGCCATACGCTACAATTTTCAGTTTCCGCTAAATTCTTCCTGCAATACACGCATATCCACAGGCACAAGTTTGGAAACGCCTGGGTCTTCGGGAAACATAGTTATTCCGTACAGAATATCGGTGGCTGCCATAGTGCGTTTATTGTGCGTAACAATAATAAACTGCGATTGCTCTGAAAATTTGCGAATGATGTTGGTAAATTTATCTATGTTGGCATCATCAAGGGGGGCATCTACTTCGTCAAAAATGCAGAAAGGAGCAGGCTTAACAAGGTAAATGGCAAACAATAACGAAGTTGCTGTAAGAGTTTTTTCTCCTCCTGAAAGTTGATTGATACTCAAAGGGCGTTTGCCTTTGGGCTTGGCAATAATATCAATAGGGCTTTCCAAAGGATTTTCAGGATTGATAAGCACCAAATCGCAAGTATCTTCATCAGTGAAAAGGGAACGAAATACCCGCTGAAAATTTTGCCTGATAGCTTCAAAGGTGCTTAAAAAGTTTTCACGAGCTACGGTATCAATTTCTTGGATTGTTTCCAAAAGCGAACTTTTGGCTTTGAGTAAATCTTCTTTCTGGGCTAAAATGAAGTCGTTACGTTGTTTGATTTCCTGATATGCCTCCATTGCCATCGGATTGATAGCCCCAATCGTATCCAAGACATTTTTAAGACGTTGGACTTCTTCTTTGAGTTCAGATTCAGTTTTGGGAGAAATTTCAAGATTTTCTTCACTCATCAAAGCCTCTAAATCTACACCAAATTCCACTGAAAGCCTTTCTTTGATGCCCGCAAAACCTAATTTTGTTTCGTTGATTTTGGCATTGATTTCACCAATAATTAAATCAATTTGCTCGCGTTTGCGTTGCAATTCGCGTACTTCTTTTTCCAATCTGCCAATTTCGCCTTGCAGAGCATAATATTCTTTTTCTACTTCGTTCAATTGCTTTTCTAAAAGGTTTTTTTGCTCGTACATGAGCAAAATTTTATCATCTTCGGCTTCTTGGGTTTCCTCAAAACCTTCTATTTCAAGACTAACACGACTTAATTCTTCATTATTTTTTTGCAAACGATTGCGTAGGTTATCCAAAGCACTTTCATTGAATTTGATTTCCTGCTCGATGCTTTGCACACGACTTTCTTGTTGGTGATATTTAAGATTTTGTTGACTGAATGCCCCTAATTTTTGCGAAAGCAAGTCATTAGCTTTCTGCAAGAGTTGATTTTTGTTGGTATGTTCTTCGCGAATGGCGTATAATTCTGCCTCTGCTTGCTTGATTTGTGGTTCAAGGTTTTTGAGTTGATTTTGATACTCTTCCAAGCGTTCCTGCAAACTTTCTAAATTTTCTGTACCGCCTTCAATAAGGTGTCGTAATTGTTCGGTTTTGGTACGCAAGGCAATAAATTGTTCATTTTTCTTATGAAAACTTACTTGCGTATCTCGGATAATATCCTTGTGAGAAGAATTTTTCAATTCATTGATTTCAATTTGTTTTGCCTGACTTTGTGCTTGAAGGTCGGCAATTTCATTTTCTAATGCTTCTATTTCTTTCTGCAATGCCTCTAATTGCTTTTTTCTACCGATATTTTTACCTTCAAAACTACCCACCGACCCCCCTGAAATTCGGGCTTTTCTGCTCACTATTTGGGCATCTTTGCTTACAAATGTGTATTCAGGATATTGATTTTGCAGAGTACTAATTTGTTCTTTTTCTGCTAAAAACACATTCTCGCACAGATACGTGAATAAATTTTCATAAGATTGGTCAAATTCCAAAATTTCAAGCAAAGGAATGGCATTTTGAGGCACTTGAATAGATTTTTCGGCTTTCGGCAAATTCTCTAAAATCAAGAAATTTGCTTTTCCTTTCTGATTTTGGGCAAGCGAATCAATAGCTTGATAGGCTTCGGCAAGATTTCTGACAACATAAAAACTAAGTAAATTTTCCAAAAATCCCTCTACGGCAGGTTTATATTCATCGGGGCAGGCGAAAATTTCTGAAAGTAAAGGCGTTTGTGCGAAAAAGTCTTGTTTTTTCAAAAACTTGATAGCTTCAGGAAAGCCTTCTAAATTTTCCACCAAAGATTTCGTGAGTTGATATTCATTGCGTTTAGCGTCCAAAAGACGATTTTTTTGGATTAAAATTTCCTTAATTTCATCATTTTCGTCTAAAAGGTCTTGCAGACGGTTCTGCAAATCATTTTCATCTGCTTGCAGACGCTCTAATTCGTCCTTGATTTCCTCTAATTCGTTTCTGCAAAACTCTAATTGTTCTTCCAAAAGAGCTAAATCCTCGTTGCGTTGTGTACTTTCCGATTTACTTTTAGCAATTTCTTGCTCCAAAGACTTGATTTGCGTTTGTTTCACCTCGTAACTCTTGCTCAATGCAAAAACTTGTTCTTGCTTGCTATTGAGCAGAGTAGTGAGTTCGGCAAATTCGCTTTGCAAAGCATTGACTTTTTGCTGTTCGGTTTCGTAATCGGCTTTGATAGTTTGCAATTCTAACCAAAGTTCTTTCATTAGTTTTTCGGCAGAGCCTCGTTCTATGAGCCAGTTGGCAATTTGTCTTTGAATTTCTTGCTCACGTTCTTTGTCTTGTGCGATTTGTTCCTGCAAAGACTGACGCTTTTCTTTGAGCATCTTAATTCGCTCCTGCTTGATTTTTTTTTCGTTTTCATACTGCCGAATTTCACCTACAAATTCATTCACTTCCTTTTGCTGATTTTTAACTTCTGTACCTTTCAGCGTAAAATCATTTTTCAATTTTTCAATAAAAGCCTCTTTTTCGGTGATTTGTGTTTGCAAGTTGAGTTTTTCGTCATTTTCTTTTTGCAGTTGGTTGGCGAGGTGAATCATTAATTCTCGCTTATCGCTGACGCTTTTTTTGGCAAGTTCAAGGCTGGCTTTTTTGTATTCTTCTTTGGTTTTGAAATATTTTTCGGTGCGTTTGGCTTCACGTTCAAGGGTTTTGAGTTGCTTTTGAAGCTCAAAAAGTAAGTCTTCTACGCGTGCAAGGTCTTGGTCTGCATCTTCTAATTTTTTGAGTGTTTCTTTTTTACGAATCTTGAACTTGGAAATACCTGCGGCTTCTTCAAAAAGATTACGGCGAGAGTTTTCTTTGTCGTTAAGAATTTCATCAACCATTTTTAGCTCAATAATAGCATAACTATCGGGTCCAATACCTGTATCTAAAAAAAGATTATTGATGTCTTTGAGCCTGCAAGGCACGTTATTGAGCAAATATTCACTCTCACCTGTTCGGTACAGACGACGAGTAATGGTAACCTCCGAATACTCGGTAGCAAGAATATTTTTGGTATTTTTGAAAGTGAGCGATACTTCGGCGAGATTAAGTGGCTTGCGTTTTTTTGTACCATTGAAAATGATATTTTCCATTTTATCGGAACGCAAAGCACGCGTTTTTTGCTCTCCCAACACCCAGCGAATGGCATCTACAACATTAGACTTGCCACAACCATTTTGCCCCACAATGCCCGTAACTCCTTTGTCAAAATATATAGTAACCTTATCACCAAAACTCTTGAAACCTTTGATTTCCAACTTAGTCAGTAACATAACACAAAATCTTTGAAATGCAATTTAGAAATTTTTGCAAAATTCTTAATTTTATGCGGTTTTCAAACAAAAAATTTTATGTTCAAAGTTGGAATTTCACTTGCAGTTCTGTTTATGCTCACTAAACCTGCTTATCAATTCTTTGATTCCAAAGGCAAAAAAGTAGAATATGCGACCTTACTTGCCGAAGCCGAAAAAGCTGATGTGATTCTTTTTGGTGAGTTGCACAATAATTCCATTTGTCATTGGTTGCAGTTGCAGTTGCTCAAAGACTTGCAAGCAAAACAGCCTGGTAAATTAGTGTTAGGTGCAGAGATGTTTGAAGCAGATAACCAAGTAGTGCTTGATGAGTATGCGAATGGTTGGATAAAAGAAAATCATTTCACGAAAGAAGCTAAAATGTGGGATAATTACCGCACCGACTACAAACCTTTGTTGGACTTTGCTATTAAGCAGAAAATTCCATTTATAGCAACGAATGTACCTCGCAGGTATGCCAATATTGTTTCTCGTGAGGGGTTAGAAGGTTTGAACAAACTTTCGGCAGAGGCTAAAAAATGGATAGCTCCTTTGCCCATTGCCTTTGATAGCTCCTTGCCTGCATATGCCGAAATGATGAAAATGGCATTACACGGCTCAATGGGCGGAGGCAGTGCCAAGCCCGAATATTTTGCCCAAGCCCAAGCTATCAAAGATGCTACTATGGCTCATTTCATTTTGCAAAATTGGCAAAAAGGAAAAATATTTCTGCATTTTAATGGTTCATATCATTCCGATAACTTTGAAGGTATTGTATGGTATCTGAAACGCCAAAAACCTGATTTGAAAATCCTTACGATTGCTACCGTAGAACAAGAAAATTTACAAGAATTGCAAAAAGAACATTTAGGCAAAGCAAGTTTTATTTTGGTTTCTCCTGCGGATATGACGAAAACATATTAAGGAAAAACTGATTGAGGAAAAAATGTTAGGGCGGCTTTGCCGAAGGCAAAGCCGCCCTAATAAGCTTTCAATAACTCTTCTTATTCAAGTTTTTTTATACTCAGCTAACAGAGGTTTTGTTTTTTTAGAAATTATAACTAAGTAAAAATCAAAATTTTATATTTGTAAAATTTACAAAATCACTTTTTGTTTAGTATAAGTTCATTTTTACAATTTTTGTCATATAAAATTCTAAAAAACACGCTTTTGTGATTTTCTGATAGACTTCAATGTAATCAAAAAAAGACAACCTCAAATAAGGTTGTCTTGCTAAAAACGACAATTATAAACTTATCGCTTTACAATTTTTGGTAAGAATACTGGACATTTACTCCTAAACCCAAAACATTATCGGCTTTAATTCTCAAAGTAGTGTTAGTTAGTTCTAGTACTTGAAAAACAATGCCGATACCAATGGATGGATCATTGATAGTAAGTGTGGTGCCTGCTTCATTGAGAACATATGTTCCACTTCTTGTTTGGGGGTCGGAGGAGTTACATTTGGTAGCTCCTTCATCAATCGTATAAACATCTCCCGTTTTGAATTCTGTAATATCGTCTAATGTACAAGGAGCGACCTGCTCTGTATTTCCGCCTATAGTAATTGAGCCTGCAGTCATTTTCCATCTGCCAAGAATTTTTTGACGAGGAGTGGGTTCAGGGTCTTTTTTCTTACAAGAAAATACCCCAATAAATGCTACTGAAAGCATTAGAGCAAAGTAGATTAGTCGTTTCATAAAATTAAAAGTTTTAATTGACGATGCAAATTTAAAAAATAACCGTAAAACATGTCTTATTCATTTAATTTTTATTGTTTTTGGTACGTAACAGAACGCTTGGAAGGAGTACCGCCTTGAGTGCTTTCAGCTTCCACAATCATAATGTTATTTTCAACACTTTTTACAAAATAAACTTTGTTGTTGTTTGGATTATTAAAATCAAGAGAAATAGTTCGGGCATTAGAATTAAATGTAAAAGAACCTGTATAAGTAACAGCAGAACAATTTTGTGTAGTTGAGTTTGGGAAATGATACGTTGCTTCAACAAACTCTTCTCTGCAAGTATTATCAGCATTGAGCGTTAAGAGGGAATTTTTAGTACAAAACCCTTCTCTTGCTACGGGATTGCTATTCAGTAAAGGATTATTTACATCATAAATATCAGCAATTTGAATAGGAGAAATTAGAGAAGCTCCTATTAGTTTCCAGGTTCCTACGATTTCAGAAATAGCAAGTGGAGGTAATTGAGATGGATTTGATTGGTCGGGTTTAGGTTCTTTTTTAGTATCACAACCCAAACAAAACAAGCCAACCCACCCAGTTGCAAGCAAAACTTTTGCTTTCATAAGATTCCCTTTAGCTACTCAAATTTAGAAAATATTTCTTGTTTATTCAAGTTTTGGGGATAATAATTTTTTTTGATAAAATATATTATTTGTGCAAGTTTTTTTGTATTATTGTAAAAACTTCTTTTACTACTATGCGTAATCTTGAAGTAATTTTTTTGTCTGCGAGTTTTTTTTTACCTCTCTACACAAACGCACAAAAAGACAGCCTGCTTACCTTCTACACCCCTGAATTTGAGGAATTACTAAACTTGGAAAGATTAGATAAAGGAGAACCCAGCGTTTCTATTGCAGGTTTCAAAGCTACTACGCTTCGTGAAACACCAGGCATCGTAACACTTATCACTGCCGATGAAATCCGTAATTCAGGAGCCAAAGATTTGCTGGATGTACTTCGTATGGTACCCGGCTTTGATTTTGCATTAGACATTCAACCTGTACTTACAGTACGTGGAAATGGTGTAAATGAAGCTAAAATACTTTTTCAAGTAGATGGGCAGCAAATCAATGATATTTCTTTTGGTTATACGCTGGTGATGCAAAGATTTCCACTGAATAATATTGAAAGAATTGAAATCATACGTGGGGCAGGTTCAGCAATATACGGCGGTATGGCAGGTCTTGCCGTAGTGAATATTATCACCAAAAACCCTACCAGCAATCAGGAAATTGGTTTAGCAAATATTGTGGGAGCTACTACATTGAAAACCCTTATGCGAAACAACAATGAAGTATATTCGCTGAGCAAGTTTAATAATGGCTTACAAGTAAGCATAAGTGCTGCTCGTCTTGCAGGAAAAATGACCGACATAAATTATTTCGGAGGGCTGTACAATGATGACCCTCGCCGTAATTTTGTTGATAATGAACGCCTTTCCGATATACAGACTTCTTATGTAAATGTAGGATTGAAGTTCAAAAAATTAGATGTTCGTTTTATACAAAATGCCTATTACAATGCTCTACCTCAACTTGGCAATGCCCAAATGAATATCAGAGGTATTTATTTCAATTTAAGCTATCGTTTCGATTTATCCGATAATCTTTCTCTTTATACTCGCTTGAATATCAAGGAGCAGAACCCTTATACATTTAGCGATGTTCCTCCTGCTTTCTATGATGCCAATGATGAACCACAAGGACGTCTGTTAATATTAGATGTAGCAGGTACATTAGATAGACGCTATCTGGTGAATTCTTATTTCCTATACCAACCTCGTAAAAACGTTACAATTACTTTGGGTACAGAAGGCTTTTTAGATAATGTTCGTTATATCAATAACCTCCGTTTCCGAGATGGGAGCGATAGAGTTAGTTTTGGAAATTTAGGGGCTTTTGCAGAAGCTAATATTCAGTCTTCCATTGCAAATATTACCGTAGGAGGTAGAATTGACAAATATACCAATATCAATGCAGTTTTTGTTCCGAGGGTAGCTATAACAAAAGCCCTTGAAAAATTTCACTTCAAAGCTCTTTACTCCGAAGCCTTCAAGACACCTACGGTTCAGAATATCCAATTCCGAAGAGAAGGCTCTGAGGTAAAGCCTGAAACCTATCGCCTTATTGAACTTGAAACAGGACTCAAAATCAAAGATAAATTATTGCTCACAGTAAATGCCTACGATATTTTTATCAATGATTTCATTGTTCGTAGAGATACCCTTATCTTCAATAATCCTTCCGTAATTTATGAAAATGGCGGTCAGTCGGGTACCAGAGGAATTGAAGTAGATGCAAAGTGGTCGCAAAAATGGGGGTATTTCCGAGCAGGCTATTCTTTTTACCGAGTTAGCATTCCTAACGATATTCAACGTTTGCCCCTAGTACCTACCGATTTCTCAGGAACACCCGCTCATAAATTTACTCTGCAAGGTAATCTCAAAATTAGCAAAGATTTTTCGCTTAATCCTACCTTTATGTACATCACTAATAAGTTCAAAATCCTTGACCCAATTTTAGATAGAACTGACTCAGAAGAATTCCCCAATGAACAACACATTCATCTTTTTGCTAATTATGATAATTTCTTATTGAAAAATCTTTCTTTCGGTCTTGGTTGTTACAATTTGCTCAACCAAAGGCAGTGGCTTATACCTTGGAAAACTGATTTTAGCAGTCGTGTTGTGTTACCTTCGCAAGGGAGGGAATTGTATGTAAGGATTGTTTATCATTTGAAATATTAAATGCGAAAGTATATGCATCACAAAATTATTTTTGGAGTTTTATTTTTCACACATTTTGCCTTTTCACAAAATAACTTGAATGAACTTTTAGCAAAATTGGACAAGGAAACTTCAAATCCTAAAAAAAGTGAATTAATGTTTCAGATTGCTAGTATTTATCAAGAACAAAAGGCTTACAAAAAGGCAGTTGAATATTATGAAAAATCTCTTCAAATAGACCCTAAAACTCGGTATGTTATTATCAAAAGGCAACTAATGAATAACTATATTGCCTTACACGACTACGCTAACATACTCAAAACAGGAGAAGAATTAGCCTCTTATCACAGAAATCGGAAAGAAGATAATGAAATAATCAATGTTTTAGAAGAATGCTCGGAATACGCTCAACACAGCAAACAATATCAAAAAGCCCTTACCTATAACCAAGAACTATTAGACTTGTACGAAAAGAAAAATGATAAAAATGGACTTTCTCATACTTACAACAATTTAGGGGTTATTTATCGCAGATTGGGAGAAAAAGATAAATCTGCTTTTTATTTCAATAAAGCTCTGGAAATCAATAAACAAGAAACTAATAATCCTAATTATACCGATGAGAAAAGGGTTCTTACTTATATCAATTCTGGTGTAACTTATCTGCAAATCAAAGACTATAAAAAAGCTAACTATTATTTTGAAGAAGCCCTTAAAATTGCCAACCAAACTAACAATCCTAAGGTAAAAGCCTCTGCCGCTAATTATTTGGCAATGGCTTATTTCCTTTCTGATAGAAATAATGAGGCTCTCGATAAAGCCAATGAAGCTCGCATTATTGCTGAAAATAATAAAGATGTTGAAAATCAACTTGCTTCCTATAAGGTACTTTCAATGATTTACCAAGCACAGGCAAACTACAAAGATGCCCAAGAATATGTAACCAAATATCAAGAACTTTCCGCTGAAAGAGAACGCAAACATCAACAAGAAATCCAAAAAAGTTTAGAGCAAGAAATCGCCGTAGAACGTAAAGAAAGTGAAATCAGGGCTATCTTGGCAGAGCAAGAAAGAAGAGAAGCGGCTCTTCGTGAATCTGAACTCCTGAGAGAAAAAGCAGAAAAAGAATTAGCTTTACAAAAAGAACATTTAGCTTCACTTCAAAAAGATAAAGCCTTACAAGCTGCTCGTATTCGTCAGCAACAAATTGAAAAACAACAAATAGAAAATCTTTTGGCTCTTGCTCAACAAAAAGCCGAAACTGAAAAGCAAAAATCCGAAGCCGAAAGACAAAGAGCCGAAGCCGAAAGACAAGCCTTCATAGCTGAAAATGAACGTTTGGAAAAAGAACGCAAACAAAAAGACCTTGACTTAGCCCGAGAACAACAGGCTCTTAAAGATGCTACTATCCGCCAACAAAAGCAGATTCAATACTTGTTGTTTGGTATTGCAATCGTGATTTTAGGGGCTTTATTTTTAGTAATCAGAAGTTTGAACATTACTAAAAAACTCAATAAACAACTTGGTGAAAAAAATGTGCAAATTGAAAAACAAAATATTGAACTCAAAGAAAAACAACAGGAAATCAATTTACAAAACGAAGAACTGCAACAACAACAAGAAGAAATTAGGGCTCAAAGAGATGCCCTCGACGCTGTGAATAAAGAACTCGATAAGAAAAATAAAGATTTGACCTCTTCCATTATGTATGCAAGCCGCATTCAGAGGGGAATTTTACCTTCATCAAGTAATATTTCAAAATTTATTCCTAAACATTTTATTTTGTTTTTACCACGCGATATAGTAAGTGGAGACTTTTATTGGTTTGCAGAAGCAGAAGATATGTGTATGATTGTTGCCGCTGATTGTACAGGACATGGGGTTCCTGGTGCTTTGATGAGTATGATTGCTAGTGCCTCGCTCAATAAAGCCTTTTTTGAATATCAAGCCCGAAGCCCTGAAAAACTGCTCTCTGCCGCAAGTAATGAAATTATCAAAGTATTAGACCAAGTACATAGCCAAACTAACGATGGCATGGATGCTTCCGCTTGTGCCTACTTCCCTAAAGAAAACAAATTACTCTTTGCTTCTGCTAAAAATCCTATTTTTTACGTAAAGGGTGGTGTAATGCAGGAAATTAAAGGCGATAATCAACCTGTGGGAGATTTTAACTATGGCTTTGATAGAAAATTTACTCTACACGAAGTCTCTATTACTGAACCATTGACTATTTATATGTTTTCTGATGGATACCCTGACCAATTTGGTGGCAGTAAAGCTAAAAAACTCGGCAGACGCAAGTTTCAAGAAATCCTTTTAGAAATTTATCAAAAACCTATGGAAAATCAACAAAAATATTTACATATTTTTCATCAAAAATGGAAAAATGAAGCAGGAGAAACTCAAACTGATGATATTCTTGTAATTGGGTTTTGCGTAGAACCACAATTCACTTAAAAAAATAACGAAAAACAGAAATTCAAAACCTTTCTTTTTTATTCTTTGAGCGTATTTTGGCTACTGCACAAAGCTAAAAACCTAAAAGCAAACATTTATCAAACCAAAGTTTTTGAAGTGTAATTTTTTCTATATTTGAGACAAATTTGTAAGCATCTTAATTTCGTGTATATGCTCAAAGAATTCAAAGAATTTGCCATTAAGGGCAATCTGATTGACCTTGCCGTAGGTTTTGTAATGGGAGCGGCTTTTACGAAAGTAACTACTGCCTTCATTCAAGGAATGATAATGCCTCTTGTGGGTATGTTACAAGGTAAGGACTTGAAAGACTGGAAAATTGTACTCAAAGAGGCTGTCGTAGAAAATGGCAAAGAGGTATCCGCAGAGGTAGCCGTGAAATACGGAGAATTTATTACCGTTACGATTGATTTTTTCATAGTAGCGTTTGTAATGTTTTTAGTAGTGAAGGCGATGAATACTCTCAAAAGAAAGAAAGCAGAAGAGCCTACTCCTCCTACTTCGCAAGAAGTTTTGCTCACCGAAATCAGAGATTTGCTCAAACAGAAAAATTAGTATTTGGGAGATATTTAGAAAAGTTGTAATTTTGAAACCTTAAAATATTACACTTATGGGAAAAGGCGATATCAGAACTCGCAGAGGTAAAATTTGGCGTGGTACTTATGGCAAAACCCGCCCCAGCAAAAAGAAAAAGACGACTGCTAACAATCAAACCTCTGAAAATTCTCAAAAAAGTTAATCAAAAAGCCGAGTATGTAGCTCGGCTTTTGAATTATACTTTCATGATTTCGGCTTCTTTGGTAGCCAAGATTTCATCTAACTTACTAATGTAGCTATCAGTGTATTTTTGAACGCTATCTTCGGCTTTTTTGATAGCATCTTCGGGGGCACCTTCCTTTTGCAGTTTTCGCAATGCCTCGTTAATTTCCTTTCGAGCATTACGCACACTGATTTTACCATTTTCTATTTCCTGTTTGACTTGCTTAACCAATTGCTTACGACGTTCCTCTGTGAGAGGAGGAATATTGAGAATAACAACTTCGCCGTTATTTTGAGGGTTAATGCCTAAATCACTTTCCTTAATAGCCTTTTCAATGGCTGCAATAGAGCCTTTTTCAAAAGGACGAATGGTAAGGGTACGAGCGTCAGGAGTGTTGATAGTGGCTATTTGATTGATAGGCATATTTACGCCATAATACTCTACCAAAATACCATCCAACATACTGGGCATAGCCTTACCTGCTCTAATTTTAGCAAGTTCGTTTTGTGTGTGAGCTACTGCTTTTTTCATTAAATCTTGGGCTTCGTCCAAGTACATTTTAATTTCATCTTCCATATTACATAAGTTTATGTTCGGGCAAATATACAAAAACCTACTTAAAATTAGTTATGCACACACTAAATTTTCAGACACTCTCTCCAAGTGTTTTTAAGGCTTCAGCAAGTAACCTTTCTTTGGGAATAGGTACCACGCCTTGATACTCACAAACAATGCCGCCTGCCAAATTAGAAAGTTCTGCAATGAGCTTGGGAGGTAATTGTAAAGCTACTCCCAACGCCGCTACACTTACTACCGTATCACCTGCCCCCGAAACATCGGCAATATTGCGTATATGTGCAGGTATGTGGTGCATTTCTTGTTCGTTGTAAATTAGTACACCTTTTTCCGAAAGAGTAGTCATAACATATTGAGCAGAAAGTTTTTGATGTAATATTTTTACGGCTTCCTTGATAGCCTCCAAATTATTGTTTTCAAAATCTAATTTCAAACCTTCTTTTAACTCTTTAAGATTGGGTTTGAAAAGCGTACAATGTTTGTAGTATTCAAAATTACGTTTTTTGGGGTCAATGATAGTAGGAATTTGAAGTTTCTGAGCCAGTTGAATGGTCTTTTCTATCAAGTTTTTGGTGATTACTCCTTTATCGTAGTCTTCAAAAATTACAGCTTGTGTCTGCGGTAAGAGTATTTCAATTTTTTGCCATAAATCATTTTCTTCTTCTTCATCAATGAGTTTATCCATTTCTGAGTCAATACGGAGTAGATGTTGCGAAGCAGCTAAAATGCGATGTTTCACTGTGGTAATCCTGTGCATACTTTGCGTAATGCCCTGACGCGAAAGACCACAAATTTCAAGCAAACGTAAAAATTTTTCAGCTTCGCTATCATTGCCAATTACAGAACACAAAATAGGTTTTGCTCCCAAAGATTGTAGATTTAGAGCTACATTTGCCGCACCACCTAAACGCTGCTCACGGCGTTGCACATTCAGAATAGGTACAGGAGCTTCGGGAGAAATGCGTGTTACACTACCCCACAGATACGAATCTATCATCACATCGCCAATTACTAAAATTCGTAGCTCCTCAAATTGTCTGAAAATTTGTTGTACGTAGTTCATTTGAAAATGATGTTGCTAAAATCGCCCCAAAATAAATGATTTTTGATAGAGGTTCAAAATATATGATATTCATAAATTCAATGAAATTGGTTGGGGCAAGTTTATGAGTGCAACTTCCATGTAAAGTCTTTTCGTTTGAAATACAAATAAACCAAACAAGGTGTCCTCAACTATTAACTATTTTTCACTTCTTCTACAAAAACTTTATCTTTCACTACTACCACTGCAAGCAAGTGTAACATTTCCTTGCTCTGCAATACTTTATCTTGGGCATAATAACGCCAAACCTGCTCCTTTGCTTCCTGCATAACCACAGCTAAATTTCCTTCCTCTTCCTTTTTTAGATACTTCAACTCTATCAAAAACTGATGATGTTTGAAGGGATTATTGGGTTTAATAAATAAACGCAAATCCAGGTAGCCTCCCTTGCTGATTTCAGTTTCACTACTGACATCAAAAATATTCGCCTGAATTAGATACGCCATTATTGCCATTTTCACCTGACTCTCTCCGAAGCGTATAAAATCCCGATTAGAAAGGCTTTGTAAAAGTTTTTCTATCAAAGCAAAGAAATTTTGAGTATCACCACTCAAAGCCATTTCCGCAACCGCTTTTTGAGTATCATTCTGAAAATAAGTCAATTGTGCATATTGCTGTAAAATTTCTGAGTAATATTGCCAATACAACTCAGCTATCACTTTGTTGGGAATTTTGAAAGCTATTGTTCCATTCGGATAGGCTTCTTGAATTGTGAGCGTGCCTAAATAAAACAAAAAATTCACAAATTCTCTCTCAGCAAATTCTTTTTCAAAACTAAATTGATAAACCTGCTCACTGACCACAAATCCTTTTTCTAAAACTTCCTGCAAAACCTGAATATTTGCCTGCCAATTTGCCACACGAAACATCGCTTTTAGTTTCCCATAATCAGGCATAATGTTCGGGTCTAACATCTGACGTGGAAAAGTTTGTTCATCTTTGAAATGGTCAAGAAAATATAAAATCATATCCGAGTTGTAAAGATTTTCTTGACTCAATGGATAAAAACGATAGCCATTGTAATAATTTCGCAAGGTCTGCATTATGTTTTCTTCTTGAGTTTTATCAAGCAGAACTAAATTTAATAGGCTCCTTACTTCTTGTTCGGAAAAGCCCATCATTGCTTCAAATTTTTTCTCGTGGGTAAGATGTTTGACGATATTAAACCCGCTGGTCAGGCTATCTAACGTAACAGGCGAGACCCCTGTAATAAAAAATCTATCCACCACCCCTTGTTGAGTAGCATTTTTGATAACTTCATAAAATTTCCGCACATATCCGTTCAACGAAACACTTTTTTTGAATTCCTCTATATCTCGCACTAAAATTTCGTTGGTGAAGTGGTCATATTCGTCTATAAGAATATAAATGGGAATATCTGTACCCACATAAAAAGTGAAAAATCTGCTCAATAACTTTTCAGGACTATCTTGGGCATAAATTTCTTGAATCTCTTGCCTGGAAAAT
>JANWZC010000199.1 GCA_025054975.1 Raineya sp. | reverse complement strand
CGCTTGCTTTTGTGTGGGCTTATAAAACAGGGGTCTGGCTCAATGAAACCAAGCCTATTAGAATTTGCAAAAATGAATACCGTGAGTTCTCTTTCTTCAGGTACGGACTTTTATATCTACAAAATTGTCTCTTAAATAATGCTCAATACCAACACATTATATCTACCATTAAAATTTTGTCAGGGGACTGAAAAATTTGAGTCAAATTTTTTTATCAAAAATCCTTCAATTCTTGCAATTCTTTGGCAAAACCTCCTGAAAGAATCGGAAAACGACACCAAGTTTTAGGGTCTAAATTTTTATCATCTAAGTGGAAACTGGGTGCATAACGCTCACGTTTCCATTGATTTCTGCACCAAAGCCTAAAAAATTTATCAATCCACATTTTGAGCTGTGAGCGTTGCAAATGTGGATGTTTCTGCTCCAAAAATAACAAACACTCCACAGGTGAGCGTTTATCACGAATGGCAAGTTCCTCAATATCATCTAAAATATTGTAGGGCATCAGGTCTGCTTCATCGGTTTGTTTGTGTTCTTTGGGGCGAAGTTCGGCAGTAGGTTGTTGTTCATTTACATAACGCAAAGCAGGAATTTTGTAAGTGCCTTGCACTCCTTCCTTTTCAAGCCAACGAAGCCATTGCCGTAGATAGTCTTTATCAATGCCTGCAATAGGTGAAAGCCCTCCTGATGTATCACCATCCATAGTGGCATAACCTACGGCGGCTTCGGAGCGATTAGAAGTTGATAAAAGTAAAGCGTTTTTGAGATTGGCAAAAAACCAAATACTTGGAGCTCTCACACGTGCCTGAATGTTTTGTAAGGCTACATCATCAGTTTGCCAAGAAAGTTTTCTGCCTAAAGCCTCCTCTACAATTCGGTGGTATTCCTTGACGATTTTATCTACATTAAGGTGGTGAAATTCAATATTAAGTGCTTGAGCTAATTTCTGAGCGGCATTGAAGGTAATCTCCCCACTATTTTCAGTGGCTTGGTAAGCAGTTGTAATCATTTTATAGGCAATTTCATCGGCATTTTGGCAAGTCTGAATTTCTTTGAAATAAGCTAATTTGTGCAAGAAGCCTTCCAAACCTATTTCTTGTATTGCAAAATCAATGAGCATGCGACAAAGACAAGTAATAGCCGAAGAGTCTGCCCCACCACTCAAAGAAATCACAAAACCTCGTGAATAACTTTTTCGCATATAGTCAAAAAGTCCGAGCATCATAGCTCGTGTAAATTCCTCCTCTTTGATATGCGGACTATGCTCCCAAGAGGCTTCTTGGGGCAAGTTAGCTTCGGGCAAAATTTCAGGATAATCAAAATCTACTTCTACGCAATTTCCGCCGTCTTCAATGGCATCAAAGCTGTGCATTTGTATTTGCGAAAGACGCGTAAGGTTCAAGTCAATGATTGCCGAAGTTACATCAAAATCTTTGAAAGAAAGTCTTTCGCCGATAGCAAGTAATGTGCCATTATTAGCAATCAAAGCACCACCATCGTAAATAGCTCTACCTGCCTCATTGCCCAGCAGATTGGCATACACATAGCTTACGCCAAAAGCCCTTGAACCCTCCAAAACAAAGCGTTTGCGAACTTCCAATTTGCCAAACGCAAAATGGCTGGCACTCGGATTGAGAATAACATCAATGCCGTAATGATACAAAGCCCGCCCTGGACGATTTGCCACCCAAGCATCTTCACAAATTTCAAAGCCAATTTTTACTCCTCCTACATTGAAATACAAATCGCCTACTTTGTATTCTTTGCCTGCAATATTGATAAAAGTATAACCTTTTTGCGTCCAAGCTGTGAACCAGCGAGGCTCATAATGAATACCATTGCCCGCCAAAAACTTTTTTGCTACAAAGCCCAAAATTTCACCATTCGCAAGCAAAGCCGCACAATTAAAAAGTTTATTTTGCACCAAAAGAGGCAAACCCACTGAAACTACCATATTTTTGGTGTAAGGCACAATTTTGAGCAAATACTCTAAGGCTTTTTCGTGAGTATTGTTGGCATAGAAAGCATCTTCGCAACCATAGCCCGTAATGCAAAGTTCAGGCAGGCAGAGTATAGTTACTTTTTCTTTGCGAGCCTGCTCAATCGCTCCTATGATATGCTGAAAATTTCTTTCCCAATCCAAAGGTGTTTGGTTCAAAACCGCCGCACCTACCTTGATAAGCCGTAGCATGAGAGTAGTTAGTAGTTAGTAATGAGTAGTTAGTAATGAGTAATGAGTATTGAGTAGTTGGTGTTTTGGGTTAAATCATCAAATTAGATTTTGCGAAGGCTATTCCCATAGTTTGAGCCTTTTGGTAAATAGGCTCGCCCAAGTAGCCAAGCCCTGTAACATCAGACATACAATCTTCTAAAATAACCATTTTACGAGCTACTTCAGGGGCAAATTCCATAGCTTGCCAAATACTTGTAGCTACACAATGCGATTTTGCCTCGCCTGCTACAAAAATTTTATCATATTGAGCTAACCTCTCCAAAAGTTCATAATTGACCTGCGTTTCAGGGACGTTTTCGTCTGGCACTTGGGCGGCAAAAATACCAAAATGTTCGCTGTACGGATATTCACCTTTGAAAATGGTCTCGTAATTTTTGCCTGTGGCTTTACACCAAGCAAGTACGGCTTTCATAATTTTTTCATCAATAGACGCTCCCAAAGAACCCATAAGACAATGCGGAGGCCAAATAAAATGTGTAAATTTGCCTTCTGCCTCTAATTTTTCCAAATACTCTAAACTCTTTTCCGGCTGAAAGCGTGCTTTCCATTTGCCATTTCTTACTTCTTCGGCTTTGATGGGCGTAAAAGGAGCAGGAGGTTTTTTCTGAGCATCTTCCCAAAACGAAGGGTGAGCAATATC
Organism: Raineya sp.; assembly: GCA_025054975.1. Taxonomy (GTDB): domain Bacteria; phylum Bacteroidota; class Bacteroidia; order Cytophagales; family Thermonemataceae; genus Raineya. Next base: position 1,653 of record JANWZC010000199.1, on the reverse strand, counting down.
ATTCCAAACGTGGTTATCAATGCTTAAAAAAATCTGCTGAATTTGGAAAATATTGTTTTGGATAAACTTGACAAGGCGTTCCATATCTTTTTCAGCTCCCTGCACGTATAAAGCTCCTTTGGGATTGCAAAAATCATATTGGGCATCAATTATTAGTAAGGCATTTTTAGACATACTTCGTTTTTTGCCAAATATAATTTTTTCCCAATGAAATTTCAAATTTTTTGATAAATTCTATGCCCTCACTAGCAGAGCGTAATAGAGTTAGTTACACTTTTTGTAGATATGCTTATGGAAACTTGATTTTAAGCCTTTCTTTGGGTGTTTTGACTTCCGCTGTGCTGAGTTTCAATAAAGTACCCCCAAACAAAAACACAAGAAAGATTTGCTAAATTTTCTCCACAAAGTCACTTTTTTATTGAAATTTACTGATATACTGCATTTTCACTCATGGCTTAAAGTTTCATTTTGTTTTTACAAAGAACAAATCTGTTCTTACGGAAAAAGGTTCATTCAGTAGGGAATTATTGCCTCCACGAGCATCAAAAACGATAGTTTCCCACTCGGTAGAGGCATTGAGCATCATTTCCGTTGTACCAAATCGTACCAAGATAGGCATACGAAAATCCTTAACATCAGCCTTGAAACGATATTGAAACTTGCCTCCTTCTATTTTATACTCAAAAGTTGGAATTTGCGTAAATTTCAGGTATTGAGTGAAAAACGGAACTAAATCCATACCTATTTTTCTACTCCAAAAAGCCATTACCTCGTCGGTATTGGTCATTTTACCCTTGAAAGTTTGGTAAAACTCTTTTAAGTACGCAAACCATTTTTCGTCATTGGCAACTATATTTCGCAAGGTGTGTATCATCAAAGCCCCTTTGAAGTACATATCTGAGCTTCCTTCTTGATTAACGTGGCGAGGTGGTAAAATGGGTTTATCATTTTCTACAATATTTTTCCAGCCCGAAACATATTGAAAGGCTTTTTCTTTGCCCCATAAACATTCCACATATAGAGCTTCCGTATAAGTGCAAAAAGCCTCGTGAATCCACATTTCGGCACGGTCGTCGCCTGAAACACTATTGCCCCAGTATTCGTGTCCTGCCTCGTGAATGATAATAAAATCAAACATCTTGCCTATGCCTGTACGCGTAAGGTCGCTACCTAAATAGCCCTGCAAATATTTATTTCCATAAGCGATTGCCCCTTGATGTTCCATACCCAAATATGGTGTTTCTACCAAAGCAAAACCATCATTCCAAAAAGGATATTTGTCAAAAAACTTTTCATAGCAAGCCAACATAGGTTTTACTTGCTCAAATTGCTTTTTGGCTTTCGTAAGATTTTCAGGCAAAACATAATAGTCCAAAGCTAATACAGAGCCATCTTGGGCAGTGTAAGTATCCGTAAAATGAACATATTTGCCTACGTTGAGTGTGATGTTATAGTTGTTTATCGGGTAGCTTACCTTCCAAATGTAACGTTTGTAATTATTGGGCAAATTTTCAGTTTTTATCAAGTTGCCATTACCTACGGCAATCAAATCTTGTGGCACTTCGTAAGTGAGTTTGACACTATCAGGTTTATCCGACCAGTGGTCTTTGTTGGGATACCATATGCTTGCACCTACATTCTGACAAGCTACCC
>JANWZC010000198.1 GCA_025054975.1 Raineya sp. | reverse complement strand
TTTTGCCGTTCATAGGAATTTTTATTTTTACTACATTAGCTAATAGTGGTCGTACGTTGTTTAAATTTATAATTTTAATTTTGTTATTTACTGTTTTGTTGATTTTTTGGTGGCTTCAAACTCTGTTTCAATATGAACATACTTATAGCATCCAAAACAATGTGATTGCTTTTATTACTTATGGTTCATTTATTCTACTTATAGTTTTGCCTAAAATAGCTGTTTCAGATAAACAAAGATATATTATTCTAACACGTTATTTTCTTGTTTTTCAATCTATAATTGGCATATTCCAGATTTTGATGCAATCTTTTGTATTGAACAAAGGGTTTGACGGAGCTTCCGGCGATGTTGTACAAGGAACGCTCAATATATTTTCTTTTATCAGTAAAGATCAACGTAATTTTAATAATGTCATATTTGCAATTAACCTTGTGTTCTTGATTTTTTTCTACCTACCTTTTGCTTTTGTACAGAAAAAATTTAAATACATACTGCTAGGACTTTTAGCATTACTTTTTGCTTCTGTGATGCATGTGATTACCACCTTCCTTTGCTCTATCATCATAACTACTTTTATTTTTTATTTCAATAGATTTTCAAAGAGACTCATTCTGATGAGTTTCCTAATTGTTTTTTTGGGAATATCAATGCTATCGGTGCTATATTATTTCCAGCCTAAAAATTTGAACTTATTTCAAAATTATTTTAATCAATTTTATGAGCTACGAAATCCAAAAGTAATAGTAACTAAACGAACTCTTGTAGATTTAACAAATGAAGAACCTAGATTTATACTGTTTGGTCTGGGCTTAGGGCAGTTTTCTAGTAGAGCCTCGCTAATTGGAACAGGCAGGTATTTCGGTAATTTTAATAATCCTTCCCCTATATTACCTTTTCTTTCCAATGAGTATAGTAGTTACTTCAAGGATTACATATTTGATTTGTGGCATCACTATGAAAATCATCCTGAAACTTACGGAGGTTCGGCAATGTCAAAGCCTTTTTATTCTATTTTATCTCTAATTACAGAAATAGGGATTATTCCTGCATTTTTGATATTTTTATTTCTACTAAGGTTCATTTTCAAGTTGAGATCTTTTTTTGCCGATAAACGAAACCCGTACCTGCAACGTTTATATGCTTTTATCATTTCTTCAACTATATGGTTTTTATTCATAATATCTTTTGTTGAGAACTATCTAGAAGTAACTCAAGCAATATTAGTAGGCTTATTATTGATTAAAATATTTAACCCATTGAATGCTGTAACTCATGAAAATTCTACAAATTCACAACAAATACACTAAACAAGGAGGGGAAGACACTACTGTGGCTTCTGAAAGAAAGCTACTTCTCGAAAATGGACATATTGTTGAGCAAGTTTTTTTTGACAATAGCAGCATTGCAGGTATTGAAAAACTAAAAATCCTTTATAAAAGCATTTACAACCAAGAAGCTCAAAAAATTCTAAGAAATAAAATCCAAACTTTTCAGCCTGATATTATTCACGTACACAATTTTTTTTATATTGCTTCGCCTGCTATCTTCTACGAAGCTCAAAAACATAAAATTCCTATAATTGCTACTCTTCAAAATTTTCGTTTGATATGTGCAGGGTCTTTGCTAATGCGTAAGGGACAAATTTGCGAAATATGTACGCAAAAAATATTCCCCACAGATGGTATTAAGTATAGGTGCTTTCAAAATTCTACTCTCAAAACAGCTCAACTTACACTTGTTACAGGTCTGCATAAAATACTTGGCACTTGGAAAAATAAAGTAGATGCTTATATTACGCTTACCGAATTTGTAAAGAAAAAACTTATTCATTCTTCACTGCATTTACCTGCGGAAAAAATTTTTATCAAGCCTAATTTCACCTACGACAAAGGATTTGCATTAAAAGCCGAAAGACAAAATTTTTTCCTTTTTGTAGGCAGGCTTTCCCAAGAAAAAGGCATAAAAACTCTCTTAGATGCTACCCAATTATACAAATTTAATTTAGAAATCATTGGGGGTGGAGAAATGGAAAAACTTGTCAGGGAATACGCTCACACAAACTCTAATATTATTTATCACGGCTTTTGCGGACAAGATTTTATTTTTGAAAAAATGAAACAATGCAAAGCCCTGCTTTTTCCTTCCATCTGGTACGAAGGTATGCCTCTTACAATTTTGGAAGCCTTTTCCACTGGTACGCCTGTAATTATTTCCGATATTGATAACCTTAATGAAATTGTAAGCAACGGCTACAATGGCTTACATTTTCGTACAGGTGATGGTCAGGATTTAGCTCAAAAAATCCAAGATTTTGATAAAAATCCTCAACCTGAACTCTATCACAACGCCCGCCAAACCTATGAACAACTTTACAGCCCACAAAAAAATTACGAAAGACTTATGCAAATCTACGAAACGGTTATAGAGCGAAAAAAGCAGTCTTAATTTGTACACTTGTACCCTGTTTTATATGCTGAATGAAAAGTAGTTTTGAGGAGAGTAATTTCAAAACCTCTTTTTGGGTCGTTGAGCAAAAGCCGAAACCCTAAAAAGAATGATAGAAAATCCAATTTCCTTGAACGTAGTAAAATTTTTGAAAACTCAATTTCCTTGCTCAATTTTTCTTACTAACTTTGCAAAAGGTTATTTTTTTCGTTGGCTCAAAAATTATGTTTCTATGCAAGCAAGCACATTCAACACAAGCGGAGAAAGGGTTTTTCAGAAGCGTCTGAAACAAGATACTTTTGAACATCCCGATTTTTACGGAATTGATGACCTGCTCACCGAAGAACATAAAATGGTACGTCAGGCAGTAAGAGATTTTGTGAAACGTGAAATTTCTCCTTACATCGAAGAATGGTACGAAAAAAGTTATTTTCCTTATGAAATTGTAAAGAAATTTGGCGAGTTAGGTGTTTTTGGTCCTACTTTACCCCAAGAATATGGTTGTGGGGGTATGGATTATATTTCTTATGGCTTGATGATGCAAGAAATAGAACGTGGCGACTCAGGTCTGCGTTCTACGGCTTCGGTGCAGGGTTCGCTTGTAATGTTCCCAATTTATGCTTTTGGTTCAGAGGAACAGAAGCGTAAATATTTGCCCAAACTTGCCAAAGGTGAAATGTTGGGCTGTTTCGGACTTACCGAGCCTGACTTCGGCTCTAATCCTGGGGGCATGGTGAGCAATTTCAAAGATATGGGCGACTACTACCTACTTAATGGCTCTAAAATGTGGATTTCTAATGCTCCCAAAGCCGATATTGCAATAGTCTGGGCAAAAAATGAAGCAGGACGCATCAAAGGCTTGATTGTAGAGCGTGGTATGGAAGGTTTTTCTACCCCAGAAATACATGGCAAATGGTCTTTACGTGCCAGCACCACAGGCGAACTTGTCTTTGATAATGTTAAAGTTCCCAAAGAAAACTTACTTCCTTTGGCAGATGGACTTTCAGCTCCTCTTAAATGTTTGGACTCCGCTCGTTATGGTATTGCTTGGGGGGCATTGGGGGTAGCTATGGATTGCTACGAGTCGGCTCGTAAGTATGCTATGGAACGCATACAATTCGGCAAACCCATCGCTGCTTTTCAACTCGTGCAGAAAAAACTTGCTGAAATGCTTACTGAAATCACCAAAGCCCAACTAATCTGTTGGCGTTTGGGAACACTCAAAAACGAAGGTAAAGCCACCACTGCTCAAATCTCTCTTGCCAAACGCAATAATATTGAGATTGCCTTAAACATTGCTCGCGAGGCTCGTCAAATTCACGGCGGAATGGGTATCACCAACGAATACCCTATTATGCGACACATGATGAATCTTGAAAGCGTTGTTACTTACGAAGGTACTCACGACATTCACTTGCTTATCCTGGGCAATGCCATTACAGGTATTCCTGCATTCAAGTAAAGATACGTAGGCTATTTTGTAAGCAATTTTTTGCGTAGGAAGCAGAAAGCCCTCTTTTGGTCGTTGAGTGTATTTCGGCTTGCCACTCTGATTTTGACAGCAAGCCGAAATACTCAAAGAAAAAAGAGGCTTAAAATTACTTTTTGGGAAGTACGATTTGATTTCTAATATTCTCCATAATTTTCTTATCTACTGATTTTTTCCGCTACTCTCATTTTAGCACTTCTGGCACGAGGGTTGTGTAAAATTTCCTCTTTGGTTGGAAAAATTACTTTACCAAGCATTTGCAAAGGCTTTATGGGATTTCCAAAAAAATCTTTTTCTACCTCCCCCCAAAATTTACCTTTTTGCATAAAGTTTTTCACCAACCTATCTTCCAACGAATGATACGAAAGCACTACCAAACGCCCTTGTGGGGCAAGTAAATCAGCGGCTTGCAGAAGCATTTCTTGCAGGGCTTGTAGTTCATCATTGACTTCAATTCGCAAAGCCTGAAAAACTTGTGCCAAATACTTATTTTTTTCTTGAAAAGGTAAGCATTTTTCAATTGCTGCAAGTAAATCTTGGGTAGTTTGAATTTTGTGTTTTTTACGAAAACTTACAATGCTTTGAGCCAAAGTTTT
>JANWZC010000197.1 GCA_025054975.1 Raineya sp. | reverse complement strand
GATGTATGTTCAGAGTTTGAAAGTTTGTGGTTTGAGGTTTTTCACGTTGGAAGCTTAATTTTGGGCTTCAATCTCTAATCTTTTCATATTTCATAAACCAAAAACTTTGAACATTCAAACCTCAAACTAAATTCTATCATAAAGACAAACAAACTACCACAAAAGTTGCTTAAAGCGAGAAAAAAATTTTCTTTGCACCAAAGTTAAGATAAATTCTTTGAAAAACAAAACTTCAACTCAAAGTTTATGACTTATCCGTACATTATTGCAGGTACAGGAGCGGCAGGATTGAGTTTGGCATTTTATTTGGCTCAAACTTCATTGAACAAACAGAAAATTTTGCTTATAGACAAAAAACTTAAAAATCAGAATGATAGGACTTGGTGCTTTTGGCAGAAAGAAATTTCACCTTTTGAAGAAATTATTTTTCACAAATGGCAAAAAATAGGTTTTTTTAGTCGTTTTTTGGAAAAAACCTTTGATATTTTGCCGTACAGCTACAAAATGATTCGTGGTATAGATTTCTATAAATTTACGCAAGACTTTATCCGAAAAAATAGCCATTTTGAATTTCTGCAAGCCGAAGTTTATCAAATAGAAGAGACCCCTGAGGAAGTTATTTTACACACCTCAAAAGGAGAGATACGAGCCAAGTACGTTTTCAATGGGCTATGGCAAGTGCCTCAGAATTTTGAGCGGAAAAAAGGTTATTTTTATTGGTTTCAACATTTCAAGGGTTGGTTTTTACAAACACAAAAGATTTACTTTCAAGCAGATACAATGACTTACATGGATTTCCGCGTGCCTCAAAAACCTCATGAAGTACGTTTTGGATATGTATTGCCTTTTGCAGAAAATCAGGCTTTGGTAGAATTTACATTATTTTCTAAACATTTGCTCACAGAGACAGAATATCTGCAAGCATTGAAAAATTATACGGAAAATATTTTGGGCATTAGCAATTACACTATACAAGAAAGTGAGTTTGGGGTAATTCCTATGTTTGATGAGCCATTTGTACAGAAAAAACCTCACCGAATTATCCCCATAGGTACGCTTGCGGGTGCGGCGAAAGCCAGTACAGGTTTTGCTTTTGATAGAATACAACGACAAACGCATTTTTTGGCTCAAAATTTGGCTCAAAATGGTAAAATTGTTTTGCCCAAAGAAAAAATCAAATATCGTTGGTATGATAGTGCTTTGCTCAATGTAATTGAGCGAAATCGGTTGAGCAGTGAGCAAGTTTTTAGCATACTTTTCCAAAAACACCCTATCAAACGAATTTTCAGATTTTTAGACGAGGAAAGCAACTGGTGGGAAGATATACAAATTATGAATGCTATGCCATGGAAACCTTTTTTGCAAGCTATCTATGAAAACTGGAAAAATAGAGTTTTCTGAGTTTTCAAAATATCAAACCCTACTTTATACTAAACTATACTTTAACGTGAATTATGGGTCCAATCTTAGATAAGTACAATGCAGACTTAATCATTAAAATTACCCCAAATATTTTTCACAAATAACTGCATACAATTAACCAACGACTCACATTGTAGAGGTAAATTGCTCAAAATAACGTTTTTTAACCTCACCCCCTGCCCCCTCTCCAAAGGAGAGAGGGGGACTCACCTGACTCCCAAGCTATCAACTTACTCATTTGAATTGTGTGGCTAAATCTTGGATAAGTACAATACAAGTCCAATTATTTTTACAATTATCCCAAATGTTTTTCACAAATAACTGCATATCAAAAACTTAACTAATAACTCACGTTACTTTATCTAACACTCTTGGATTTGCAAACAAATATTTAACAACTTCCACAAAATAAATATTCAACTATAAGAGCAAAGACACAAAAAAGCAAATAAAATTCTTGTTTTTTTCAAAATAAGTTTCTATCTTTGTAACACATAATAACAAACGGTCGGCATTAAGTCAGCCGTTTTTTTTACTCTCAATACAGGTTAGCTAATAGGCTTGCTTGTATTTTCGTTTTTTGTTGTTGGTTGAATTAAAAAAGTTTAAGGTTATGTCAAAGATTTCATATTACACCCAAGAAGGTTTGGAGAAGTTGAAAAAAGAATTGCATGAACTTCGTACCAAAGGCAGAGCCGATATTGCTCGTCAAATTGCTGAGGCTCGCGAAAAAGGGGATTTATCTGAAAATGCCGAATACGATGCCGCCAAAGAAGCACAAGGACTTCTGGAACTCAAAATTGCTAAATTGGAAGAACTTATTAGCAATGCTCGCTTGATAGATGAAAGTAATATTGACCTTTCTAAAGTATCTATTTTCTCTACGGTACGTATCAAAAACAGAAAAACCAAGGCTGTTATGACTTATACGTTGGTTTCGCAAGAGGAAGCCGACCTGAAAGCGGGTAAAATTTCTGTAGAGTCGCCTATTGGTAAAGGACTTTTAGGCAAAAGCGTAGGAGAAGTAGCAAAAATTCAAGTTCCTGCGGGAGAGTTGGAAGTTGAAATCTTGGAAATTACACGTTAATTTTGCCTATAAAGATTTCTCAAATCCCTCTCATTGCTTGAGGGGGATTTTTATCTACCTTCTTTTCTGAAATCATCAAAATCATCTTTATTCTGAAATTCGTAGATGTTCAGAATAATCACATTGCCACGGCTTTTTCCTTCACTGATTTTCTCGCAAAGCCACTCATAGTTCGGAAAACTCAAATGCTCAAACCAAATACTTCCATACCCTTCTTCCGAAATGTAGCTTACCAAGAAATAACGCATAACTTTTAGTTTTCATAGCCAAATACCAAACTTGCCCAATAGCTATGCCAATCAGCTTCTTGGGGCTTGTCGTGAGCCACCATTTTTACCGCACTAATCATTACCTTGCCCGCAGGAGGAAATTTGAAAGAAACTTCCCCACTTTCGTTAGTTTGAGCTTCTTCTTTGTAAAGATTATCTTGTATTTTTTGCCAAAAACGTACTTTTATACCTGCAATAGGCTTTTGCCGAAACAAAATCCGAAAATATATCCTTTGAGCTTGTGCAGAGCGAATACGATAAGGATTATCCAAAGGCACTATCTCCAAAGGTAAATTAGTGTTTTGTATGAATGTTTCTGTTTTTTTCTCACCGACTTGAAAAATCAATTTGGCACAACGTTCATAAATTTCTCTACCTTTGGTTTTATCCAATCCATTTCGTTTCCGATACTCCAAAATATCCTCTAATCCGTCTTCTTGTAGGTAAGCATTAAATTTTTCTGCATCTAACTCAATAAAACTGGGTTTATTCTGTAAAACTAACATCTGCGTTCCTTCATCTTCCAAAGGCAACTGAAAAGAACGAGTAGCTGTATCTGCAACTACATTCAAATTTTTACTTTGCTTACCAAAATAATATGAAAGACGTGTGATAGTTCCTTTCCAACGCTCTCCTTGAAAGTTTTCACCTACTTGCAAAAAAATAGTAGCAGTCGCACCTTTTGAATAAAAAAATTTACTCGGCATAAGCCAAAATTCATGAGCTAATGCCACTCCCAAAAAAATAGCAAAAAACAAGATAAGAACAACTTTTTTCACGGCTTTGCATTTTTATTCAAACTAAAAAAACTTTCCATAAAAGAGCAAAAAAGTGAGAAAAAAATTTTCGTATTCACCGCCATAGATTTTGTCTTTGTAACGATTGTAAGCCCATTCGGTACGAAAGCCCCATTTTCTTTGCCAAGCCACCTGCAAAAAATACTGACGTGGGTTCAGCGTAGCAGGCACTAAATACCCCAAAAAAGATAAATCTCTTGCCTCCAAGCCACTTTCTACCCAAACTTTCTGATTTGCCCAACGCAAGCCCACCCACGAGCCTGAAATAGCAGGACTTACACCATCGGCGCTGAATTTAAGCGGTACTACATAAAAACCTACTGCATTTTGAGCATTCAGCTGATAGCTCGCTCCTACTCCTACGCCGAAATGATAACCCAATAAAAGTTCATTTTGACCTTCAATTTGCTTTCGCCGAAAACCTGCCTGCAATTCGCACATGAATACATCACCTACACGCCAACGTTTATTTTCAGGAAAAATCTGCAAAAAATGTAAAACATTAGAAGCCATTAACCTACTTTGCAAGCCAATACCAAAATTATTTCTTTCCTCTCTTTGATAGCGAATAGCATCGTCAGGCAAGATTTGTACTGCCCAGTTGTTCGTAAAGGCATACGCATAACGCAAACCTCCACTCCACTCAAAATAAGGCAGGCTATGCGAAAGGCTATCTTGGGCAGAAAGGCTACCTATTACAACCCAAAAGAGTAAAAAAGATATAATTTTTTGGTTTATTTTCACAAAAGCTGTATTTTGTGGCAAAATACAAAAATATGCGAAAAAATACTTTAACCTTTCTGATTGGTTTTCAAATTTCTTTTTTGTTTGCCCAAGAGCCTACTCCTATACCTTTTCCTTTGAAGTGGAAAACTTACATAGGACAAACTACCTACCGAAGCAATATTTTGCTTCATCAGAATAAAATTTGGCTAGGCTCTAATGGAAATACGTTAGATGCAACCTCGCAAGATGAATTTGATGCCGTTTTTACCCTT
>JANWZC010000196.1 GCA_025054975.1 Raineya sp. | reverse complement strand
CAATCTGAACAGCATTTTCAGGAGCCTCTTTCGTAACTTTTCTCCACAAATTCCAGCCCGTAAATACCAGTACCGCCAAAATAATAGCAGGCACAATTGTCCAAACTACTTCCAATTTCATGTTGTCAGGATAGAAAGTAGCTTTGTGATTTCTTTTGTAGCGATACTTGTAAGCAAAGTAAAAAAGTGCAGTATTCGTAACTAAAAACATTAAGATAATAATGACGTGTGCAATTCTTGAAAGCCAATCATATTCTGCTCCATGCACAGCGGCATTGGGTTGTCCCCAAAGTGCCATATGTTTGCCAGCATACCAGAATACCCAAATAGTACCTGCAAGCGGCAAAAGCAAAAATAGGTAAGCATGAAAATTGTTGGTAGCTACATCAATCTCCTCACCTTTCCTACTTTTGCTACGCAAAATAGATACTAAATTTGACATTCTGAACACTATAAAAAACATTGCCAACACTAAAACGGCAATCAATGTCAGAAGTAAGCCATTCATACGTTTAGGATTTATTTTTTGCTATAAAAAAATGTTCAGTAAATTTGTTTGTAAAAATTGATAAATTTTAGATACTATGATGTAAACTTTCCTCCATCATAGGATGATTTTTAGCAATCAAGCCTTGTTTAGCCAGTTGTGTAGCAAAAACATACACAAAAGCACAAGCAAAAAGCATTAACGTACCAATTTCTATCAAGAAAAATCCACCATAACCTTTTACAGTACCGGGCATAACCATAACAAAGAAATCTAAATAATGCCCCATTAAAATTCCAAACGCAGCAATTTTTAAGAAAATTTCCTTACGTTTAGCATCTCTTGTCATAAGGAATAAGAAAGGAAATAAGAAATTGATAACTAAATTCATCACTATCATTGGAGAATAGACACCTTCTAATCCATCGTGGCGAGCAACCCAGTATTCAATTTCTTCGGGAAGATTAGAGTAGGCTTGCAACATATATTGACCAAACCAAATGTAAGTCCAAAAAATACTGAATGCAAACATGAACTTACCTAAGTCATGCAAGTGATTTTCATTCACCATTTTCAAGTAACCTTTCTCTTTCAGAAATACTACTGCAAGCGTAAGAATCGAAAGAGCCGATACCCAAGAACTTGCAAATACGTACCAGCCAAACATGGTACTATACCAGTGTGTATCTATGCTCATAATCCAGTCCCAGGCAGAAACAGACTCACTCAAACCAAAAAACACTACATAAATAGCTCCAATAGTAATATTTCTTTTGTGGAAAGAGAAATCAGTTTTATCGGTGAGATAATCTTCGGCTACTGAATTTTTAATAAGCAGGCGATACAACGCATACCATATTCCAATGAATGCCACTAAACGGAAGAGCCAAAACAAAGGGAAGGAACCTGCCTCCAATGGGAAAAAGAAAAAGCCTGCTTTACCTGCGATAATAGGGTCATAAGTAGGTTTTCCTTTTTCGTAGAGGTTGTGGTGTGTCCAGTGGAATAAGTCGTGTCCTGCGATAAAAAATGTTATGAGTAAAACAATTGCAGTAAAAGGCAAGAACGCTCCAAAAGCCTCTGCCACTCTCCGAATAGTAGCCGACCATCCCGCATACGCCACATACTGAATAGCTACAAAAAGCACTCCCATAGCAGCTATGTAAGTGAAAAACACCCCGTTGAGCCACAAATTAGCCCAAAGCCGCGTAAGAGGTGTAATTCCATGATGTTCAGTATTAGCGTGTTTTGCTCCTTCGTGAGCGGCTTTACCTGCTTCATGAGCCTCGTGATGCCCAAAACCAATACCTGCATAAGCCAAAATTACCCCCAAAATAAGCAGAACCAATCCCACACCCATTCCTATCATCAATTTCTTTTTGAGTTCAGGGGTAAATGTATATTTTTCATTCAAATCGTAATGTACGTGTACTTCTGCCATAATATTTTTGTTAAAAATTAGACACTGAACTTTAAGCACAAGATAAATAGAACTTGCGTGTGGTTATTTTTTAGTCTCTTCCTTTTTTTCCTCTTTCTTTTCTTCTTTTACTATGGGATTCCCATCGGCATCAATTTGTCCTTGAAGCAAATGCACATAGCTTACAATCTTCCAACGCTCCAAAGGATTTATTTGCGAGCCATGGGGCCACATTCTACCTTTTCCGTGTGTAATTACATGGAAAATATGTCCTCCATTCACTTTGGCAATTTGTCCGCCTGCCAAGTTAGCCACTCCACCATATTTTTGTCCTACCTTACCATCTCCCTTACCTTCGGCACCGTGGCAATGTTGGCAATAATATTCATACAACACCTTGCCTTCGGCAAGCACTTGCTTAGTAATTTTCAAAGGATTTTTTAAGGTTTTTGCAGCTTGCTCCAAGCTATCAGGGTGAGTACGATATACCATAAGTCCTAGATCGTACTCTTCACCTGTGGTTTCATCTTTGTAGGTAGTTTTATAATTCCTACGAGCCACGGTTCCCTGTGCAGGTTCTCGCAAGTTAATACCATAAGGATTAATCTTGTTGATACTATCCTTTACCATGCTATACGGCTCGTAAGCCACAGAAACATACATGTTAGGAGCGTATTCAGTGCCAGGGTCATTAGGACCACGCTGACAAGCATACATACTCATTGCAATCGCCGAAAATATAATATATCTCTTCAATTTCATTGCTGTTTCTTGTTTTATTTGTTTTTAAGGTTTCTCAACGATACGTGGAGGAGGAGTAGTTTCTGCACCATACTTAATCAAAATTTCTCTAATTTCCTCCACTGATTTTGTATTTTTATCTAAATCTACTACCAAAGCATATTTATCATCGGTGGTGCGTCTATCAAACATAAATTCTACTTTTCCTGGACCCATATTATTGGTAATCAGGAAAGTAGCAACCATTCCCAAAGCACAAATAAGCACGGTAGCTTCAAAAGTTACAGGCACCATAGTAGGCGGATAAAGTGGATTTTTACCACCAATAATCATAGGCCAGTCAATTTTCATCATAAAGGTTATCATCGTAATAGCCAAAATAGTACCTGTTGCCCCGAATATAAAAGCTGCAATGGGTATGCGTGTGCGTGGATGCCCAATATAAGTATCTATATGGTGAATAGGGTGAGGAGAATACACCTCTTCTACTTTTACCCCCTCTTTTTGAACTTTCTTTACAGCTTCAACCACTTTGTCTTCGTGGTCATAAATTCCTACTAAATATTTTTTGGGTTCTTTACCTGCTGCCATTGTAGTTGATTTTTGTAAGTTTTAGAATTATATCTGATTACCTTTATCATAAGCAGGAGCGGCTTTCAAAGCCTCTGCACCAGATGCTTTGAGCTTAGCAAATGCCTTTTCGCGTGCTTCTTCACTTATAGAGTTCAAAACGGTTTTCACCTCTGCCATATTGATAACAGGCAAGAATTTTGCAAACAAGAAAAAGCACACAAAGAATAATCCGAAGCTAAACGCATAATCCCCTACATCATAGATAGTAGGCACAAAGTAAGTCCAACTTGAAGGTAGATAGTCTCTGTGCAAAGATGTTACGATAATTACAAAACGCTCAAACCACATACCCACATTTACCACAATAGAAAGTACGAAAGTCCAAATTAAATTTCTACGAATAGACCTAATCCAGAAGAGTTGTGGTGAGATTACATTGCAAGACATCATTGCCCAATATGCCCACCAATAAGGACCAAAAGCACGGTTAATGAAGGCATAGCTCTCATATTCTACTCCTGAATACCAAGCTACAAAGAACTCTGTAATATAAGCCACACCTACAATAGAACCTGTTAGCATTACAATTTTATTCATCAAATCAATATGCTCTATTGTGATGTAATCTTCTAATTTATACACTACTCTTGTAACAAGCATCAAGGTAAGCACCATAGCGAACCCCGAGAAAATCGCTCCAGCTACGAAATAGGGAGGGAAAATAGTTGTATGCCAACCAGGAATAACCGAGGTAGCGAAGTCAAAACTTACTATGGTATGCACAGAAAGTACAAGAGGAGTAGAAAGCCCTGCCAAAATGAGAGCAACATACTCGTATCTTGCCCAAGTTTTGGAGCCACCTTCCCATCCAAAAGAAAGAATACGATAGATAAATGCAGCAATAGGACGACGCTTTTTAAGTTTAGCACGCCTTTCTTCAGGAGTATCAGTAGGCAATAAAGGATTTTCTTCCAAAGTACGAACAAGTCTGTCGCGAATAGTACCTAAGTCAGGAATAAGACCTACATACCAGAAAACAACAGAAACCGTAAGATAGGTAGAAATCGCAAATACGTCCCAGACCAACGGAGAATGGAAATTCACCCAAAGTGAGCCGTAAGTATTGGGAAGCGGTAAAGCCCAATGAGCCAGCCAAGTACGCCCCATGTGCATTAAGATAAACGAACCTGCACAAATTACGGCAAAGATAGTCATAGCTTCGGCGGCACGGTTGATAGAAGTTCTCCATTTTTGTCGGAAAAGCAAGAGAATCGCTGAAATCAGCGTACCTGCGTGACCAATACCTACCCACCATACGAAGTTGGTAATATCCCAAGCCCAACCTACGGTTTTGT
>JANWZC010000195.1 GCA_025054975.1 Raineya sp. | reverse complement strand
TGTAATTCAAACTGCCAACTTGCTGATAGCTTTCATTTGCCCAATGCAAACAAGCCGTAGCATAGAAACGCATATTTTGCGAGGCTCTTGGAATATCCATTTGCCGAGCCAACCATACAGGCTTGCCATTATCACGACTTTCGGCTTGGGCAAGCATTTCGGCGTTTTGCTCTATTAAATCAGCTATTTTGAGCATAATTTTCGCTCTACCTTCGGCACCCAGATTTTTCCAAGTTTCTTGTGCCTGTTGGGCAAAAGTTACGGCAATAGCTACATCTTTTTCATTGCTACGTGGCAGTTGGGCAAAGATTTTGCCTGTGGCAGGCTCTACATTAGGTAAAAACTCACCTGAAATAGACTTTTGCAACTTACCACCGACATAATTCAATATTTCAATCATCAATTTGCAGTTTTTAGAAATTTTAGGGCAATTTTCTATTGTTCTCGCATTTTTCGCAATTCTTTCGCATCAATATGCCTGATAGCTTCTTGTTTAGTAAATTCCAAAAACCAAGCCTTTTGCGGAGCGTTACTAACTTTATTGACAAAAATAAAGTCTTCATTTTCAAGTTTTTGTAAAGTAGGTTCAATAGTTTTACCTTGTTCCAACTCGTAAAAAAAGGCTTCTAAAAAGGCTTTACGTTTGCCTTGTGCATTTTGGAGGAGTTTTTTATCTTCGGCGGAAATTTGAGAAATTTTAATAGCAAAAGCATTTTGCAAAGAATCTTGTAGTTTTTTTTGAACATCGCTACTTGGAGCCTGATTGAGTAAATCAGTAATAAGCAAACTCTTTTGCAATACCCAATTTTGCAGTTGGCGAGGAGTTACTTTTTTGATTTTCCTATCTTTAATCTCTTCGGCGAGTTTTTTGGTATCATAGCCTCTTTCTTTCAGGTCTGGTACGCAAGACGAAAGTAACCATAGCACGGAAACAAATGAAATAATTTTCATTTCAAAATATTTTTTACGTACAAATTTAGACATTTCTTGCAAAAAATTCAGTAAAACTTGAAACATTTTCCTTTTTCAATTAAATTGCAAGTAGTTGAAAATTGTTTAAGATTTTTAGAAACTATAAAACCTTATTGATTATGCAAAATCAAATTTTCAAGGAAGACATAAACCAAGAACACTTTGAAAAAGTTATCCAAACTGATGAATTCAAAGGCTATTTTCGCAAGAGAAAGCATTTGACACAACCTTTTCTCTTGTTGTTTATTGGGGTGAATGGTATAATAAGTTTTTTCAATATTCTCAATTCTTACCAACAAAAACCCAATTACAGCAATTTAGTTGTGATTTTAATTTACGCTTTTATTCTATTAGGGATTTTTGTAACAGGATTTGGTATTTGGCAAATCATTGGCACTATCCGACAAAGAAATCAAGCAAAAATGAGGGTTAGGGTAGTGGTAATTGAAAAAATTGTTGAAGAAGGTGGTGGTTTATCCATTCAATATCACTTCAAAAACAAAATGTATAAATCTCATATTCCTGATAAATGGCTTGCCTCATTCAATTTACCACAAAGAGCCGTTATCTACACTTGTTACTACACCCGAAAACTGCTGAAAATAGAGTTTTTGGAAAGTGGAGAAATCCTTTCTGTAGCAGATAACCAAAATAAATTGTATGCAAAAACCGCTTGATAACTCAAATTCAGAAGTTTTTGAAAAAGTTTTGCAGGTAGAAGAGTTTAAGCGGTATTTACGCTCTTTTAGCCATTTTGTAGTGCCTATCATTATTTTGATAGCCGGCTTATTTTGGACTTTTACTTTTGGGTACTTAGCTATAGATACAGCTCATAAACATTCAGACGGGAGTAAAATATTTGCTATGATTCTTTACATCATTTTCGGACTTATTGGGCTTTTTATTACAGGTTTAGCATTGATGATGTTATTAGCTCATTGGAAAGATGCTCGGTTTGGAAAAATAAGGATTCGGCTCATAGAAATACAGGAAATTACTCATTTCAAACATAGCCGTTTCATCAAGTACAAATTTGGCAGTAAATCTAATTTATTAGCCAAAATTCCTAATCCGAAGTGGCTAATTCAAAATGAAAATTTGCCACAAAAAGCTGTCATTTATCTTGGCTATCATTCTAATCTTTTACTTCAAATGGAACTTTTGGATAGTGGAGAGAAATTTTCAGTACTAGAAAAATATCAAAGCCTAAAATGAAATCAACTATAACAAATTAAATTGTTTCAATGCCTCTGCCACTCTATTATCGCTTTTAGCAAGTTCGCGGAATGTACCCACTAAATTTTTAATTTCCTGATGATTTAGTTCTATTTTCTCCTCCATTGCTTTGGTTTTAGTTTCAAAAGGACGTATCATTGTGCGTCTATCCCACCAAGCAAAACCTAATGCCGCCGCCGTTATCGTGATAAATATAGTGGTTAGTATCCAAAGAAAGTTCATTTGTTGCTCAAAACGAGCATTCATATCATTACGTAATTCCTCAAAACGTTTATCTATTTGTTCAAAGCGTTTATCTATTTGCTCAAAACGTTTATCTATTTGCTCAAAACGTTTCTCCATTTCATTCAGCCTTTGCTCAATCTTGATGAGGCGGTCGCGGTCTTCCAAAGTAAATGGGACATTTTGCTGAGCAAAAACCCAATTAACCGCAATGAAAGCTATCGAAGTCAAAACTATATTTTTCATCACCAAAAATTTTATTAAACAAATATACTTGCATTTTTTAAGAAAAACAAAAATAATTGCCCAAATATTCTGTTTGCTTTGTAAATTTGTGGCAAATGTAAAGAGATATGTCATCAGTTCATAAATATACCGAAGAGAGTATCAAATCCTTAGAGCCTCGCGAACATATACGCTTGCGTCCAGGTATGTATATTGGCAAGTTGGGAGATGGTTCTTCACAAGATGATGGCATCTATGTACTTGTGAAAGAAATCATTGACAACTCCATTGATGAATACACTATGGGCTTCGGCAATAAAATTGAAGTAGAAATTAACGAAGGTCGTGTGAAAATAAGAGATTATGGCAGAGGAATTCCTTTGGGAAAAGTCATTGATTGTGTTTCTAAAATCAATACAGGTGGAAAATATGATTCGGCAGCTTTTCAAAAGTCAGTAGGTTTGAATGGTGTAGGCACAAAAGCCGTTAATGCCCTTTCTACCTATTTTATGGTACAATCTTTCAGAGATGGACAAACCAAAAAAGCTGAGTTTCAGCAAGGAGTGCTTATTAAAGATTATCCCTTGGAAAGCACTCACGAACCTAACGGCACTCTCGTAATTTTTGAACCCGATAGTACCATTTTCAAAAATTATAGATTTGTACCTCAGTATTTGGAAGAGCAAATTTGGAATTATGCTTTTTTGAATGCAGGTCTGAAAATCTTTTTCAACGGACAAGAATATAGCTCTAAAAATGGACTTTTAGACCTCCTGCAACGCAAAACCAACGAAGACGAAATTCGTTATCCTATCATTCATTGCAAAGGCAATGATATTGAATTTGCTCTCACGCATGGCAATCAGTATGGGGAGGAATATTATTCTTTTGTCAATGGACAGCACACTACGCAAGGCGGAACACATCTGAGTGCTTTTCGTGAGGCTCTTGTCAAAACTATACGCGAGTTTTTCAAAAAAGATTTTGATGCTTCTGATGTTCGGGCATCGGTGGTAGCGGCAATAAGTATTCGCGTACAAGAACCTGTATTTGAATCTCAAACTAAAACTAAATTAGGCTCTACCAATTTAGCTCCTGATGAAAACTCACCTACTATTCGGGCTTTCATCAATGATTTTGTCAAAAAAGAACTTGATGACTATCTGCATAAGCACCCCCAGACAGCAGAAGCCATGCTCAAACGTATTTTGCAGTCGGAGCGAGAAAGGAAAGAAATTGCAGGCATCAAGAAACTTGCTAACGAAAGAGCTAAAAAAGCTAATCTGCACAATAAAAAATTACGTGATTGTCGTATTCATTACGACGACTACAAACACGAACTTCGTCAAGAGACGACACTTTTCATTACCGAAGGTGATTCGGCAAGTGGCTCTATTACCAAAGCCCGCAATCCGCTTACACAAGCCGTTTTTTCTTTGCGAGGCAAACCGCTCAACTGCTATAATATGAGCAAAAAAGTGGTGTATGAAAATGAAGAATTTAACCTCTTGCAACACGCTCTCAACATTGAAGACGGCTTGGAAGGTTTGCGTTACAATCGCATTGTCATTGCCACCGATGCTGATGTTGATGGTATGCACATTCGTCTATTGCTTTTGACCTTCTTTCTGCAATTTTTTCCTGATTTGGTGCGTAATGGGCATTTATTCATTTTAGAAACGCCTCTTTTCAGGGTTCGCAACAAACAAAAAACCATTTATTGCTATTCTGAACAAGAAAAACAAAAAGCTATCCGACAACTCGGCGGCAACCCTGAAATTACGCGTTTCAAGGGATTGGGTGAAATCTCTCCCGAAGAATTTGCCGAGTTTATTGGAGAAAATATCCGTTTAGAGCCTGTAATTCTCAAAGAACACACAAATATTCCCAAAATTTTGGAGTACTACATGGGGAAAAATACTCCTGAACGTCAGGAGTTTATTATTAGCAATTTGCG
>JANWZC010000194.1 GCA_025054975.1 Raineya sp. | reverse complement strand
TACGGGGTTTTGGGGGCTGTCCTATGGCAAAAGACGAACTTACAGGTAATATTGCCACTGAAAAAATCCTTCAATTTTTGCAAGATAAGCAAATTACTTATCACTATAATTCGGAATTTTTACAAAAAGCAATGGCATTTTCTCACCAAGTTTTCGGTTCATAATGCAAAATTTTGTTTTGTGGCTACAACATAACTACTTGGAAATCTTGGGGTTTCTGACGAGCTTATTATGCGTTTGGCTGAATATTAAAGCCAATATTTGGGCTTGGTTTTGGGCGATTGTAAGTTCAGCTATTTCTGCGGTGCTGTTTTATCAACTTCGGTTATTTGGAGACATGAATTTGCAGTTTTTTTTCATTGCTACGGCAATTTATGGCTTTTGGCAGTGGAAATTTGGCAAAAGAAACCGAACTGAAAATCTAACCATTGCATTTTTACCGAAAAAATTATATCCGAAATTGATTTTCGCCTTTGCTATAGCTTTTGCAGGAATTTATCAAGTGCTTGCTTGGCTCAAAGGAGATGTGTTATTCTGGGACACACTTACAACCACTTTAAGCGTACTTGCCACTTGGTTATTGGCACGTAAATACGTAGAAAATTGGCTTTTGTGGATAGTAGCTGATGTGATTTACGTAGGTATTTATTGGTACAAAGCTACTTATTTGTATGCTTTGCTGTATGCAATTTTTTTGCTTATGGCGGCAAAAGGCTTTTGGGAATGGCGAAGACAATGCTTACAAGCCTATCAGACAAACTCCCAAGTTCAAGTACATTGAACTTGGGAGTAATAAAGGTTGAGGGACTTGGCTCTTTTGTGAAAACTCTAAACCTTAAATTTTCAGTGCCAGGAACGGGACTCGAACCCGTACGGCGTTTTACCGCCACAGGATTTTAAGTCCTGCGTGTCTACCAATTCCACCACCCCGGCTCCGGCTACACGTGGGTAGTCGTTTTTTCTTGCCAAAAGGCAATAAAAAAAGAGCGGAAAACGAGACTCGAACTCGCGACCCCAACCTTGGCAAGGTTGTGCTCTACCAACTGAGCTATTTCCGCTTTTCATTTTGTAATTGCGGGTACAAATATAATAGCTCCAAAAATTCTATGCAAATTTTTTAGTAAAAAAATTTTTGCTTTTTTGTCAAAAAAATCTTTTCTCTCTGATTTACAGCAACTTCTCAGGAGCAAGTGGTTCAACCATAACTACATTTTCTTTTTCTACTATCACTTGCCCTGCATCTAAATCTTTTGTTTTACGAACAAATTTTTTAGGCGTAACAATTACAGGACACAGGGTTTCGTTACGTCTCTTTGAAAAATACGCCGCTAATTGTGCCGCTTTTTCAATCACAGATTTAGGAAAATTTTTACCTGACTGATACTTAATAATTACGTGAGAACCCGTAACATCTTTCGCATGAAGCCATAAATCCTCTTTGTAAGCATATTTCTGCGTGAGTAAGTCGTTATTTTGGGCGTTTTTCCCTACAAGCACCTTAAAACCTTCAATTTCAAACACTTTGAAAGGTATAATTTCCGTATTTTTTTCGTCTTGCAAGTCCAACTTATTTTTTTTCAGATAGTTGCGAAGTTCTTTTAAGGAACTGATAGCCTTAATTTTTTCCAAATGATTTTGCAAAACATCTCTGTAAAGCTCACGAGCTTGTAGGTTTTCCTCTAACTTTGCTAATTCAATTTTCTGATTTTTTGCCTTTTTGTAGTACCATTCGGCATTTTTTTGAGGCGAAAGTTCAGGTTTGAGCTTGATAGTGATTGGCTTTTCAGTATAAAAATCTGTAAGTGTGATTCTTTCAGCTTTGTCGGGAATTTGATGTAGATTTGCCATTAAGAGGTGTCCAATTTTTTCTAAATCTCTGTTTTCTTGCAATTCTTGCCACTTCTGATAAGTTTTTTGCAAATAATTTTCTGTTTTTTCCAAAAGTTTTTCTACCTGCCTGATAGCCTGCTGATGCTCGCGTGTAAATTGAGAAACACGCATATATGCGTAGTAAAATTCATTCAGAGCCTTTACTGCCGAAGTGTATTCTCGGGCATTTTCTAAAAGACCTTCTAAAAGGCTCAAAGCAGGTAAATACTGATACATTCCAACAAAAAACTTGGGTTGAAGTAATTTTTGATGAAGAGCAAAGGCTTTTTGCCAAATTTCTTGGGGACTATCCGCTTGAATTTGAGCAAGTAAATGCTTATCAAAAGTTGGAAAAATAGCCTTGATTTGATGATTTTGCAGACAAAAATTTTCCCAAGTTTGCTCAATGGGTTTAGGAATTTCCGAAAGTTTTAAGTTCCAATCGTTTTGCAGTTTCTTGTGAAAAATATCAATTACTTCATCATTTTCAAAAAGCAAAACATTAGCTCGGTTGCCATACATCTTAAACAACAAAGTGAGATTTCCTTTTAAAAAAATAGCCCAAGAGCGGTCATTGAGCATAACTTTAACTTGCGTTACCTGCTTACCAATAGCTGTTTCAAAAAGTTCAATAGTATTTTTTTTAGCTCTATGGAATTCCTCCAAAGTATGAAAGCAGGCAAAATCGCCTTGCAATGTAGCCCTAATGTATAAATCTTGATGAGGTCTGCCAAAACCAAAAACAATTTCATCTTTGTTTTGCGAAAAACAAGTAATTAGCTCCATTCCACGCAATACAGGCTCTATTTCTTGGGTAAAGGCTCGCAAAAAATAATAATTCTGGTGCATCATAATCCAAAGCTCAAAACAATAGCGAGCAAAATTAGCTTTTTTGAAGCTCTTTTGCCGAAAACTCCTGAAAAATATGCTACACCTCTAAAATTTATGTACTTTTTTAGCGTTAGAAAACAAAAAAACGTATATGCAGAAATTTATACTTTTAGGAATACTTGCGTTTTGTGCGGGAGTAAGTTTTGCCCAAGACCGCATTACAGGCAGAAATTTTGCCACTCGTTCCGAAGTAATAGGGCAAAATGGTATGGTAGCCACCAGCCACCCACTTGCCACACAGATAGGCTTGGATATTCTCAAAAAAGGTGGTTCGGCTGTAGATGCCGCTATCGCCGCCAATGCCGCTCTGGGACTTATGGAGCCAACAGGTTGTGGTATAGGTGGGGATTTGTTTGCTATTGTGTGGGACGCCAAAACCCAAAAACTTTATGGTCTGAATGCTTCGGGCAGGTCGCCGAAGAGTCTTACTTTGGAGTACTTCAAGCAAAAGGGATATTCTTCAATTCCATCTTTTGGAGTTTTGCCTATCAGCGTACCTGGAGCCGTAGATGGTTGGTTTGAACTGCATAAAAAATTTGGCAAACTTAAAATGCAGGAAATTCTACAACCTGCCATTGAATATGCTGAAAAGGGATTTCCTGTTACCGAGCTGATTGCCTATTATATGCAAGGCTCTTTCAATCGCTTTCAAAACAATCCTAATTTCAAAGAAACCTACACTATCAACGGCAAAGCCCCACAAAAAGGAGATATTTTTCGCAATCCTGCTCTTGCTAATACCTACCGAAAAATTGCAAAAAACGGCAGAGATGAGTTTTACAAAGGAGAAATAGCTAAAATCATTGCCGAAAGTGTAAAAAAACAAGGTGGTTTTTTGAGTTATGAAGATTTGGCAAGCCATAAATCTGAATGGGTTGAGCCTTTATCTACCAACTATAGAGGCTATGATGTTTGGGAATTACCCCCCAATGGACAAGGTGCAATCGTTTTAGAAATGCTCAATATATTAGAAGGATTTGAGTTCAAGCCCGAAGATTTTGGCACAGCACGCCATATTCATCTTTTGGTAGAAGCTAAAAAATTAGCATACGAAGATAGAGCCAAATATTACGCCGACCCTGAATTTGCTAAAATTCCTATCAAGCAACTTATTTCCAAAGAATATGCCCAAAAACGTAGAGAACTTATCAATCCGAATCGAGCCAGCTATAACTTTCAGGCAGGTGAAAATTTTGCCCAAGAAACTGTTTATCTATGCACCGCCGACAAGGAGGGCAATATGGTTTCACTCATTCAAAGCAACTATCGTGGCATGGGTTCAGGAGTGATTCCTGATGGATTAGGCTTTATGTTGCAGAACCGAGGCGAACTTTTTTCCCTCCAAGAAGGGCATAACAACGTATATGCTCCCCAAAAACGACCTTTTCATACTATTATTCCTGCTTTTGTTACCAAAAATGGCAAACCACTTATGGCTTTTGGGGTAATGGGTGGTGATTTTCAACCTTTGGGACACGTGCAGATTATCATGAACATTGTAGATTTCAAAATGAATATTCAAGAGGCAGGTGATGCCCCTCGTATTGACCATTACGGCTCTACCGACCCCACAGGGGCAGAAAAACGAGACCCACGAGGCGGCACTATCACTCTGGAAAGTGGCTTTCAGTATGAAGAAATCCGAAAACTTATGCAAATGGGACATAAAGTAGGTTTTGCTTTGGGAAATTATGGCGGTTACCAAGCTATTTGGTATGATAGCGAAAAAAAAGTTTATTATGGGGCATCCGAAAGTCGTAAAGATGGACAAGCGGCAGGGTATTAGTAGTTGAACGTGAATTATGAGTCCAATCTTAGATAAGTGCAATGCAGACTTAATCATTAAAATTACCCCAAATATTTTTCACA
>JANWZC010000193.1 GCA_025054975.1 Raineya sp. | reverse complement strand
CAAGCCAAATAATTTCATTGTTTTTGAGGAATTGCTGATGAAAAATATTTTTGAGTGCCAGAAAATTCCTGTAATTGAATTGAGCCTCGTTGAGTGGTTCGCTAATAAGTTGAAGTTTGTTTTTGGCTATGAAAACATCCCCAAATGTAGGTTTATGCTGACTTTTTTCTAAAAAAATATTTACTTTATCTCGTGCTTTCAGCCAAGAGCTATCTGCGTAAATTTCAGTAATTTCAGCAACAAAATGATAACTTTTCGGCTTTTCTTGAACTTCTGAAATTACTCGTGCCTTGAAATAAGCAAAATTTGCCGTTTGATTGAGAATATGATGTGGTAAGTTAGCTTCATTGCGAATATGCACTAAAATTACTCCTGCAATCAATAGAATTGCATATCCTAAAAGACCTTGAAAAATTGAAAATTTGAAACGCGAATGCTTGGGTAAGAACTTCCACAACAGACCATAGCTCAAAACCATTACAAGCCACCAAAATGGCAGAAAATTATTGTACCATTTGCCATAATAGCCCCACAGAATACCCACTATCAACGCTGCAAGAAATTTGGCAAAAGAAGGTACCTTCTGCATAGACGTAAAATCTGAGATTTTACGAAAATGCAGAATTTGAGCAAAATAAACAAACTTATGAGGAAATTTTTAGAATGAAAAATCCCAACTCTGTGAATATTTCAAACTTTTACAACTTGAATAAATTTGGGATTTTGAGATGAGAAATGGGATTCAGGCTCAAAAAACTTGATTGCAACCCTTTTTTGCTCTTTTGGCATTTTGGCTTATTACTGCTTGAATTGAAGTAGGTTCAGTACAATTCAAAGAGCAAAACCATGATTTTCTAACCACAAAATCACTTTTCGTTCGGGACAAACTCCCAAAAACATTCAATCAGCGAACTCAAACAAACTCCCGACCTTTTTTCTCTGCAATACTTACAAATTCTTTTACGCTTTGCTCTTCATCTTTGGGGCAAATCATCAAGGCATTTTCGTACTCGGCAACAATAAAATTCTGCAAACCTTTCACAATCACCAAACGATTTTCAGGCGTTTGTATGATGCAATTTTCTGTATCCATAGCCACTACATTGCCCTTGATAACATTTTGTTTTTCGTCTCTGGTGCTTAACTCGTAAAGCGATTTCCACGTTCCCAAATCAGACCAACCAAAATTTGCAGGAATAATAAAGACGTGTTCCGATTTTTCCATAATGCCGTAATCTATGGAAATAGCCCTGCATTGCGTATAAGCCTTTTCTACGGCTATGGTTTCGTTTTCTGTGAAAAAAGTATCCTGAATTTCTGCAAAAGCCTCGTAAATGTCAGGCAAATGCTTTTCAAATTCTCTGATAATGGTTTGTGCATTCCAAATAAAAATTCCTGAGTTCCAAAGAAAATCTCCACTCCGCACAAATTCAATAGCAAGTTCCAAAGGAGGCTTTTCTGCAAAAAGTTTTACTTTCTTGACAGGCGAACTAATACCCAAAATTTTCCTCCAAAGTGTCGTTTTCTCTTCACAAAACTGAATGTAGCCATAACCTGTATCAGGGCGAGTAGGCTGGATGCCCAAAGTTACTAAAATATCTTTTTGAGCAGTTTCTTTGAGGGCTTTTTGAATGGTTCGGGCAAACTCTTTTTCGTTAGCAATGTAGTGGTCAGCAGGGGAAACGACCAAATTTGCTTTTTTATCTTTATGAAAAATCTTGAAAGCACTATACGCAATACAAGGAGCCGTATTTCTGCGGCTGGGTTCAAGAATAAATTGATGTGGGGCAAAATCGGGCAACTGCTCATAAAAAAGTGCTTCATGCTCACGACTACCTACAATATAAATGTTTTCAGTAGAGCAAATTTGTTGAAAACGCTCTACGGTTTGTTGGATAAGTGTTTTTCCTGTTCCCAGAATATCGTGAAACTGCTTAGGAAAACGCTGTCGGCTGAAGGGCCAAAATCTTGTACCTATGCCTCCTGCCATAATTACAGCGTACCAATGTTTTGAAATTGCCATTCCCAAGAGTTTTTTGTTCTTTACCGAATTTTATTTTTTCCGATTGAAAGCATTTGCATTTAGTTTTGCAATTGCTTCTATGCGTCTATGGGCAAGTTCCATAGCGGCTTGATGTGTATTGATACCTTCTTTTTCAGCCGTAGCGATAATATCCGTAGTGAATTGGTAAATACGTTCTGTTTGTTCGTAGGCTCTTTGCTCGTTATAGACAGGCATAACAATTTCGCAATATACATTGATAATTCCCCCCGAATTGATAAGAAAATCAGGGGCGTACAAAATACCTTTCTGCTGGCACATATCTGCATGGCGATTTTCATCAGCAAGTTGGTTATTGGCGGCTCCTGCAATAATTTTACATTTCAATCTGCTTAAAGTATCATCATTGATAGTTGCTCCCAATGCACAAGGAGCATAAATATCCATTTCTACATCATACAAGTTATCTTTATCCACAACTTGCACTTGTGGAAATTTGTTTTTGATAGCCTGCAAACGGTCTTCATAAATGTCTGAAATCAGCACTTGGGCATTTTCTTTGATAAGATGCTCAACCAAGTTTTGTCCCACGTGTCCTACGCCCTGAACAGCTATTCTTTTGCCTGCCAAACTTTCAGAACCATATACTTTTTTAGCACAAGCCTTCATAGCAATATACACACCATAAGCTGTAAAAGGTGAAGGATCTCCCCCTCCGCCTATGCTTTTAGGCTTGCCCGAAACATAGGGAGTTTCCATTGCTACAAATTCAATATCTTGGGTATTTACCCCTACATCTTCAGCGGTAATGTACTTGCCACCAAGGCTATCCACGAAACGCCCAAAAGCCCTAAAAAGTGCTTCGGATTTGTGCTTACGAGCATCGCCAATAATTACAGCCTTTCCACCGCCAATATTAAGCCCTGCGACAGCATTTTTATACGTCATACCTCTCGAAAGACGCAATACGTCATTCAGGGCTTCGGCTTCTGAATTGTAAAGCCACATACGCGTACCACCTGCGGCAGGTCCCAGAATAGTATTGTGTATGGCAATGATTGCTTTCAACCCTGTATGAGGGTCATTGCAGAATACTACTTGCTCGTGCTGATGAAGGTTTAATTGCTCAAATACTGATTGCATTGATATAGTTTTTAGTTAAAAAGTACGCAAAAATAGAGTATTCCTCAAAAAGTGCAAAAAAATATCAACCAAATCTAAAAAAATAAGAATACATCAAAGATGTACTCCTATTTGGTATATTACGTATTTGCAATTAAACTGTATGAGAATTTTTGTTACTTGCTGCTTATATTTGAATTTGGATTATCATTAACGTACTTTGTAATAAATGGTAATACTTGTAAAGGGTATAAATCCCTACCGATAATAATACCTTTTTTATCAATTATGTAGCACGTAGGAGTACGTCTAATAACATACTCTTCTACCACTTCTGACTTCCAACCTTGCAAATCACAGTAATGATACCACTTACTAGGCATGTTTTTAAGATACTTTCTCCATTCTTCTTTATTTTTATCCAATGATATAGTTATGACACCTATATTTTTAGTAGCCTTTTCCAGAGATTTTACAAACTCAGGAGTGGCTTTTTGACAAAATGAACATGTGGAATACCAAAAGTAAATAATAGTAAATTCGTGATTCTTGATAATTTCTGCAAAAGGTTTTATGCCTTGTTTTTCTAATGGAATCACAGGGGCAAGATTACCTTCTTGAACTTTTTTGATTTTTTCCAATTTCCTAAGCTCTTCATAACCTGAACTAATCTGAGCATGACAGCCTTCTAAATAAGTATCATAAATATAAACTGCCATTTTTTCTAAACCCCCATGTAAATAAATCTTGACTAAAAAATTCCACATAAAATCAAACAATTTGCTATTTTGAGATTTGGTGGCTTTCAATATTTTATCTACTGAGTATTGAATCCCTGCATAATTGTAAATATCTGTAAAATCTCTCAAGTAACGCATAATCCTATTACTTAGAAAAGGATTACTTAATAGGAGCTCTTCAGAGAAATTCCACTTTTCAAAATAAAATTCTTTCATAAAACTGGCTCGGGTGTTATATTCCTGAGGCATTTTGTTGCCTATCAGCGGTTCGTGGTAGATCATTAGCAAAACATCTGCTGCGTATGTACCTTTATATTTGTTTCTAAAATCTTCTATTTTCCTTTGGAGTGAGTCATAAGACTGAGCAACTTGCACTTCTATTTGTTGATATTTCTGAACATATTGTTTATCGGTACGACTTAATAATTCAGGTAACAACTTTCTTCTATAATTTTCATCTATATCTTCATATTTTTCTATTAAGTTCAAAGCTTCTAAAAGAACAGCATTTTCTAAATTATGCAGAAACCCTACTTCTTTTCTAACTTCTTTAAGAGTAGTTTCCCAGGAGAGAGTATCTTGGGGAGCATTACGAAGTAAAACAATGCCACGATAAGCCCCATATTTTATGGCTTCCTTAGTGAAAGCAATCAGACACAACTCTTTTTCAAAACGTACAGGATTTTTCAGAAAGAATACCCCTTCTTTGCTTATAGCAGAAGAATCTAGAACTATCCAATCATAGGTGATATCCCCTGTTTTAATGGGGTCTCTTTCTGTATTTAT
>JANWZC010000192.1:4430-4733 GCA_025054975.1 Raineya sp. | reverse complement strand
GCATACCTCTATCGCATTGGCAGATGCTATTCGCTCTATTACTACGCCTGTGATTGAGGTGCATATTTCTAATATTTTTGCCCGTGAACCTTTTCGCCACAAAAGTTTTATTTCTATGGCTTCGGTGGGTATTATTTCAGGATTGGGCTTGCAAGGGTATGCTTTGGCTATTGAATATTTTTTGAACACATAAAATCAAAACAAATACTTTGAAAAAAATTTGACTTTTTACTCTGTACTCAACACTCATTACTCTGTACTAACTACTCTGTACTCTGTACTAAATTACTCCGTACTCACATG
>JANWZC010000192.1:0-4420 GCA_025054975.1 Raineya sp. | reverse complement strand
CTACTCAATACTCTGTACTCTGTACTAACTACTCAATACTCTGTACTAACTACTCATTACTACCATGAAAATTTGTTTTGCTACCAACAATCAACATAAAATCGCAGAAGTGCAAGCTATCTTGGGCAAGACATTTGAGTTAGTTTCTCTTGCTGAAATTGGCTGTTGGGAAGAATTGCCCGAAACAGGTACTACTTTGGAGGCAAATTCAGCTCAAAAAGCTGAATATGTGTGGAAAAACTATCAAATACCTTGTTTTGCAGATGATAGTGGTCTGGAAGTAGAGGCACTTAATCAAGCACCAGGAGTATATTCGGCTCGGTATGCAGGTGTGCCTAAAAATGACGAAAAAAATATAGCTTTGCTTTTGCAAAATCTGCAAAATGTCGAAAATCGCAAAGCTCAATTTCGTACGTGTATAACACTTGTTACTGCCAAAGGCAAATGGCAATTTGAAGGCATTGTGAAAGGAGAAATTTTACACGAAAAACGAGGTTCACAAGGGTTCGGTTACGACTCTGTGTTTTTACCCGAAGGTTACTTGCAGACTTTTGCCGAAATGAGTATGCAAGAAAAAAATGCTATTAGCCATAGAGCTATTGCAGTGAAAAAATTAGTTGATTTTTTGCTTACTCATCCGCATATTTTCTGAAAAGTTTGGCTTTTGCTCAATTTTTTGCAAACTTTGAGCTGTCAAAATACAAAGGCAATGTTTGCGTATATTATTTGGAACATTCACCCTGAATTTATCAGAATTGGTTCTATCCGAGCAGCTTGGTATGGCTTGCTGTTTGCAATGGCTTTTTTAGCAGGACAATACGTTTTAGGAAAAATTTTTAAAATTGAAGGCAAGACCGAAGATGATTTAGCCACTTTTTCGTTTTATGTTATTATTGCTACCGTGATAGGGGCAAGATTGGGGCATGTGCTTTTCTATCAACCCGATTATTATTTTGCTCACCCCATTGATATCTTTAAGATATGGGAAGGCGGACTTGCAAGTCATGGGGCTGCTATTGGTATTTTGCTTGCAGTATATCTGTATAGCCGAAAATACAAGGTTTCATACCTTTGGATTTTAGATAGGCTTGTGATTGTGGTGGCTTTGGGAGGTTGTTTTATACGTTTGGGCAATCTGATGAATTCTGAAATCATTGGCAAACCTGCTAATGTGCCTTTTGCTTTTGTATTTGCAAATCGTTGGTTAGATAATGCTTTGGAAACGTATGAAGAAAGTTATCAGATAGGCTATAAGCGTAATTACACTGAAAAAACCTCTTTCAAAGACTCTACGCTCAATGGTGTGCGGCTTGAACCTTTGCTAATTCACACTTACTTTGATGCCGATAAAACTTCTGCCCAAGAAGCTAAGCAGTTCTTGCAAATGAACATTCCTGTTATTGTTACCAACAATAAGGATGTTGCCGAACATTTAGTTTTAAGCCCTAATCCTAAATTTCAGGCAGTTGAAAATGAAAAAGAAATTGAAGTTACCTGGCAGGCTTATGGGATACCGCGTCATCCTTCACAGCTTTATGAAAGTATTTCCAGTTTGATTTTGTTTGTGTTTTTGCTTATTTTGTACTATCGCTACAAACAAAAAACTCCCGAAGGCTTGATTTTTGGACTTTTTCTGATTATCTTGTTTTCGCTTAGATTCTTGTACGAATTCTTGAAAGAAAACCAAGTAGAAGGTGAAAATGCCATACAGCAAGCTATACAGATGAACTTAGGACAACTTTTGAGTATTCCTTTCGTGGTGGTAGGGGTATGGTTACTTGTAAAACTTAAAACGTCTAAATTAAAAGCCTTATGAAAACCAAAGAAGAAATTGTGCGTGATTGGCTACCTCGTTATACAGGAATGCCATTAGATTTGTTCAGACCTTACATATTACTTACTAATTTTCGGAATTATGTAGAAATGTTTGCTAAAAAGTTTAATGCTCCCATCTATGGCGAGGATAAACCTATGCAGGCGGTAAGTAGTGAGGAACTTACGCTTATCAATTTTGGAATGGGTAGTGCTATGGCGGCTACGGTCATGGATTTACTTTCGGCAGTAGCTCCGAAGGCGGTGTTATTTTTGGGTAAATGTGGTGGTTTGAAACGTAAAACCCAAGTAGGAGATATGATTTTACCTATTGCCGCTATTCGTGGTGAAGGTACCAGTGCCGAATATATGCCTCCCGAAGTACCTTCTTTGCCTTCGTTTCGTTTGTTGCGTTCGGTTTCTTCAATGATAAAAAAACACGAATTAGACTATTGGACTGGCACCGTCTATACTACTAACCGCCGTGTTTGGGAACATGATGAAGCATTTAAGGAGTATTTACGCAAAATACGGGTTGCTGCAATTGATATGGAGACGGCTACTATTTTCACCGTAGGGTTTATCAATGAAATTCCACGTGGGGCTTTGCTTTTAGTCTCCGATAATCCCATGATTCCCGAAGGAGTAAAAACTACTGAAAGCGATAAAAAAGTTACTGCTCAATTTGTGGAGAAACATCTGCAAATTGGCATTGATTCCTTGTTGGAACTTGCTCATTCGGGGGAATCTGTAAAACATCTGCGTTGGGATTAAATGAATGAAAAATGCTTTTATAATAAAATTCATCAAGTAGGGCTTGAAAAATTCCTAATTAATTGATTGATTTTTAAGAAAATTGATAAGTTTCCTATTGTAATTATTTATTCTGACAAAAATTGAGAGCAAAAAATTTTCTTTTTATTTTTGGAATATTAAGCCAATTTTAATAAATTGCACACGCTTAAAAACAATCTGGGTAAAAATTTAAGAATATTAGATTGTTTTTAAGCAAGATATAATTGTAAAAGTGCTTACGTAAGCAAAAAAATGTAAGTAAATTTTGCAATTATGCAAGTAATTTTATTTCTTGCACACGAAACTTTTTCTTAATGTTAAACTAAAACCTAAAACCCAAATCTCTATGAGAAAGAATCTACTAATGGGTTTGGCTCTGATGCTAATGATTGTTTTTCAGGCATTTGGGCAAACCGATGTAACTATCTCGGGTAGGCTGGTGGATAAAGATGGACAGCCTGTGCCTGGTGCAAATGTTTATGTAAAAGGTACGAAGGTAGGTACGGTAACTGATGCTGACGGTAATTATACCATTACTGTACCGCAGGGTTCTGTGCTTACTTTTGCTGCTGCTGGTTTTACCGAAAGAACTGTAAAGGTTGCTAATCAAACCGTTATCAATCTGACTATGGAAGAAGAGCAGATTGAAGCTATTACTGTTACAAGTTATGGACAGGTAATTGATAAAACAACAACCACAGGGGCTATCACTGCTGTAAGCGGTAAAGACTTTGAAAACCTGCCTCTACAAAGTTTTGACCGTGCTATGCAAGGACGCTTGGCAGGGGTAGCAGTAAATGCCTCTAGTGGTGCTCCCGGTGGCGGACTTACGGTGCGTATTAGGGGGACAGGTTCAGTTTTAGCTTCTAATGCTCCTCTGTATATTGTTGACGGCGTCCAGGTAAATCCAGGTGCTTTTTCCACTCAGGCAGGGGCAACGGGAACGGTAACAGGTACCAACGCTCTCGCTTCTATAAATCCGAATGATATTGAAACTATTGAAGTTTTGAAAGACCCTGCTTCTGCGGCTATCTATGGTGCTCAATCTGCAAATGGTGTAGTTATTATTACCACCAAAAAGGGAAAGAAAAATAGCGACCAGTTCACTGTTACGATGCAAGAAGGCTTTGTAGAGCCAATTCGCTTGTACAATGTGCTTAGAGCAAGAGATTATGCTTTGTTGAAGCAAGAAGCTGCAGTTAATGACTTATTTGTAATAGGAAATCCCCCACCCACACAAGCACAAATAGATGCAGCTATTGCAAATGCAAGACGTACTTATGGAAGTCCTGATACTACAGTGGACTTCAATTGGAAAAAAGCAGTCTTCAGAATAGCAAGGATTAGAATGTATGATATCAATTATTCAGGAGGAACTGATAAAACTCGTTTTTATATCTCTGCTGCTTATCAAAGACAAGAGGGTACGATTATTAAAAACTTCTGGGAAAGAGTAAATGCCAGATTCAATATAGACCATAGACCTAACAGGAGATTTACTATTCAAACAAGCAACAATATTTCAAATCAAAATATTTTCGGCTTTATTGCTGGTGGGGAAGGTAATTTCTTGAATTCTCCTTTTATGACAGGTTTTTTAAGTGCTCCTACTTACAGTGCCTACTTGCCTGATGGCAGGTTTGCCGAATATACTACTGGAGTTTTACCATTTAACTACAATTTGTTGCAAGGTTTGGAATATGAAAGACGTACGGGTAATGCTGTACAGATAGTTAGTAGCATAAAAGCAACATATAATTTTTTACCTGAGTTATCTATAACAGGTTTTGCGGGGGTAGACTGGCTAAATAAC
>JANWZC010000191.1 GCA_025054975.1 Raineya sp. | reverse complement strand
ATGAAAGACACAAAGGTATCCCACCTCCTGGATGTACGCTTCCACCTACAAAGTACAAGTTTTTAATTTTCCGAGAGAAATTGGCATGCCTTAAAAATGCCGCATACCGATTATTTGAGCTATTGCCATACAAAGCCCCTTGTGTGCTGAAAGTTTTTGCCTCAATACTACGAGGCTCCAAAATGCCTTCCACTTCAATCAAAGACTCAATGTCTGTTTTCAGCATTCGGCTCAACTTGGATAAGATATTTTTACGGGCTTGTGCAATAAGCCCATCCCAGTCTTGTCCTGTGTTGTTGGGAGTGTTTATCATCACAAACCACGTTTCCGAACCTTCGGGGGCATCAGTAGGTTCGTATTTTGAACCAATATTTACATAAACCGTAGGGTCGTGGTAAATGGTTTTTTTCTGAAAAATATGCTCAAATTCAGCTTCATAGTTTTGGCTGAAAAAAATATTATGCAGACGCAGTTCGGGAAAGGTTTTGTGTATTCCCCAATAAAAAATAAGAGCCGAACTGGATTTGGGTTGTTCTAAAATTTTGGTAGGAGCAGGTACTTCGGGCAACAAATATTTGTAAGTAGCAACAATATCCATATTGCTAACAACTACATCAAAATTGAGTTCCTTTCCACCCACGCTTATTCCTACTGCTCGCTCCTTTTCAAGCAAAATTTTATCCACCTTACTTTGCAAATGAAATTTTACGCCCAAATCCTCTGCCAAACGTACCAAACTTTTTGTAATAGCATACATTCCACCTTTGGGGATAAATGCTCCGATATTATGCTCTAAATGTGGAATAATCGTAAGTGTTGCAGGGGTTTCATAAGGATTTGAGCCATTGTAAGTTGCAAAACGATTAAAAAGTTGTACTAAACGTTTGTCTTTGAAAAATTCGCTATTTGCTTGGTGCATAGTTTTGAAAATCTGCAAATGATGTAAATTTTTATACCCTTTGAAAGCATCGGCACAAAGCCATGTACTTATTTTGTGCAAAGAGCGTTTGAGGAATAAATTAGCGGTTATCTCATATTTTTTAGCACTTTTTTGCAGGTATTGCAAGATTTTTTCAGCTTTTTCGCCTGTTTTGTTTTGGACTTCTTCGGCAAAACGTTTCTTATCAGCGTAAGCCTCTATGATTGTGCCATCTTCGTAGAAATACTTGCAAACTATCTCTAATTTCTCATACGAAAAGTAATTCTTGATGTCTTTGCGTGCGATTTGAAACAATTCTTCCACAAAATGAGGCATTGTAAAAAGCGAAGGACCTGCATCAAAACGATATGCCCCCAACCGAATTTCTGAAAGTTTGCCACCCAGATAAGCATTTGCCTCAAATACTTCCACTGCATAACCTTTGCAAGCCAAGCGAATTGCCGTTGCAATACCTGCAATGCCTCCGCCAATGATACAAGCTGTTTTTTTCATAAGATTTACCAAAATTAACTGCGAACTTGTCTAAATTTTAATTTTCGTAAGATATTGTAATACAAGTTTTTTTATTATTTACTACAATTTTTATTGACTCTTTACTGATTTTAATAAAACAAAAGAATAAATTACTTAAAATTGCATTTTTTTAACCTCACCCCCGCCACCCTCTCCAAATGAGGACATCTTAAATTTTGGATTACTTCGCACATAATCGCAAAATCAAGCCCTTTTGCTTTTTTACAAAATTATCATACAATTAGAAACACCACCTTTTAATTTTTTCACACAAAAAAATAAAAACTCCTTGAAAAAACAAGTTTTCAAGGAGCGAAGCAAATTTGCCAGTCTATTCTTGCCAAAAAAGGGTGCAGCATAAATGTATGATGTTGTAAATTGATTAAAAAGCTACATCGTATTTTTTGCATACAAACACACACCTGTTACGCCCTCTAATCAACCGTTCAGTAGATTTTGAAAGTTTTCATAATTGAAAATCAAGTACTTGTTAAAAAAAATTGAATTTTTTTTCTAAAAAATTTGGACATAATATTTTTTTACGCTAAATTTGCACCACTAAAATTAGTGATTGCCCGATCGTCTAATGGCAGGACTGCAGATTTTGGTTCTGCGTGTGTTGGTTCGAATCCAGCTCGGGCAACGCAAAGCCTTCCAACACTTTGGAAGGCTTTTTTCGTACAATCTGTCTAATAGCTCAGATTTACATTACCAAGATTTCGCCCGCTTACAAAAAAATACAGACAAATCCTATTTTCAAAATACCCTTGCAACCTATCAATAGAAAAATCTATTTTGTTTCTTTTCCAAAATTTCCTGCAACTCTCAAAATTTTGTAGCTTTGCGGATATTTTGAATGATATTTTTATGGAAATTTCTACTAAATACAATCCCGAACAAGTTGAGCAAAAGTGGTATAACTATTGGCTAAAACATAACTTTTTTGCCTCAAAGCCCGATAACCGTGAGCCATATACGATTGTTATTCCGCCACCCAATGTTACAGGGGTACTGCACATGGGACATATGCTTAATAACACTATTCAAGATGTTCTTATTCGTAGGGCAAGAATGTTGGGGAAGAATGCCTGTTGGGTGCCCGGTACCGACCATGCTTCTATTGCCACCGAAGCCAAAGTGGTAGCTATGCTGAAAGAAAAAGGAATTGAAAAGAAAGACCTCACACGAGAGGAATTCCTTAAATATGCTTTCGAATGGAAAGAAAAATATGGAGGTATCATTTTAGAGCAGCTAAAAAAATTAGGTTGTTCTTGCGATTGGAGCAGAACACGCTTCACAATGGAAGAAGAACTTTCAAAGGCTGTTATCAAGAGTTTTGTCCATTTGTACCGCAAAGGATGGATTTACCGAGGTGTAAGAATGGTAAATTGGGACCCTGTGGGCAAAACTGCTCTCTCTGATGAAGAAGTTATCTTCAAAGAAGCACAATCTAAAATGGTTTATGTAAAATACAAGGTGATAGATGCTTCCCCTACCCCCTCTCCTTTGGAGAGGGGGCAAGGGGGTGAGGTCTCTCCACCCCTCTCCTTTGGAGAGGAGCAAGGGGGTGAGGTCTATATCCCCGTTGCTACGGTTCGCCCCGAGACTATTCCCGGCGATGTTGCTGTTTGTGTCAATCCGAATGATGAACGCTATAAACATTTGATTGGGAAAACAGCGATAGTACCTCTGGTGAATAGGGCAGTACCGATTATTGCTGATGAATATGTAGATATGGAATTTGGCACAGGTACACTTAAAATTACTCCTGCCCACGATGTTGCTGATTACGAAATTGGCTTGAAGTACAATTTGCCTGCCATTGATACTATTGCCGAAGACGGCACAATGTCGGAAGCCGTAGGCATACCTAAATATATAGGCAAAGATAGATTCTGGGTAAGGAAAGAAATTATCAAAGATTTAGAGCAAGCAGGACTTTTGATAAAAGTGGAAGATTACAAACATCAAGTAGGTACTTCGGAGCGTACAGGAGCGGTAATTGAACCAAAACTTTCTATGCAATGGTGGCTTAAAATGAGTGAGATTGCTAAACCCGCCTATGAAAATGTAATGAATGATACTATTCGTTTTTTTCCTGAAAAGTTCAAAAATATGTACCGAAGTTGGATGGAAAATCCCAAAGATTGGTGTATTTCTCGCCAACTTTGGTGGGGGCAACGAATACCTGCTTATTACGATGATAAAGGCAATGTAGTAGTTGCTGAAACTTACGAGGAGGCTTTACAAGAATATCAAAAACTTTTTCCTGAAAGTTCCAATGTTGTACTTCGGCAAGATGAAGACGTATTAGACACTTGGTTTAGTTCTTGGCTTTGGCCCATTTCAGTTTTTGATGGCTTCAAAGACCCCAATAATGAAGATATTCGTTATTATTATCCTACTGATGTATTAGTTACAGGCTTTGATATTATTTTCTTTTGGGTGGCAAGGATGATAATGGCAGGTTACGAGTTTCGTGGCGAAAAACCTTTCAAAGATGTATATTTTACAGGACTGATTAGAGATAGGTTAGGCAGAAAAATGTCCAAATCTTTGGGCAACAGCCCCGATGCTTTGAAACTTATGGAATTGTATAGTGCCGATGGAGTGCGTTTTGGGGTATTATTTAGTTCGGCGGCGGGTAATGATTTACTTTTTGATACTCCCGTACCTAAATCACAGAAAAAAGAGGATATTGAAGCCTTCTTGAATAGTCCTGACTCACATAATTCTAAATTGTGCGAACAAGGACGTAATTTCGCTAATAAAATCTGGAACTCCTACCGACTTATTAAAAGTTGGCAACTCACTTCCTCCTCTCCTTTGGAGAGGGGGCAAGGGGGTGAGGTTAATACCCCCCTCTCCTTTGGAGAAGGGCAAGAAGGTGAGGTTAATCCCCCCTCTCCTTTGGAGAGGGGGTTAGGGGGTGAGGTTAATACCCCCTCTCCTTTGGAGAAAGAGTTAGGTGTTGAAGTTTTATGGTTTTCTGCTCGTCTTAATGAAGCCCTTGCCGAGATAGAAGACCATTTTACCAAATATCGCATTTCAGAGGCTTTGCAAACCATTTACAAACTTTTTTGGGACGACTTCTGCTCGTGGTATTTAGAGATTATCAAACCTGAATATGGCAAACCCATTGATGAAGCACTTTATCATCAGACAATTACATTTTTAGATACTTTGTTGCGAATACTACATCCTTTTATGCCGTTCATTACGGAAGAGGTTTGGCAGAATATTTTACCTCGCAAAGAGGGCGAAAGTATTTGTGTAGCGTCTTATCCTAAAAGT
>JANWZC010000190.1 GCA_025054975.1 Raineya sp. | reverse complement strand
CAACTCTGCTGAAACCTCTGCTGAACTTCAAAAAGTAGCCAAAGAGGTTTCGCCAATGCTTTCAGAATACCAAAATGATATTCTGCTCAATGAAAAACTTTTTACTCGTATCAAGGCTGTATATGAAAAGCGAAATACTTTGAATTTAGACAAAGAAAGCCAAATGCTTTTAGAAAAAACCTACAAGCGTTTTGTACGGAATGGTGCTAACTTAAATTCTGCCCAAAAGCAACTCCTCCGAGATATTGACAAACGCCTTTCGGAACTTACCTTACAATTTGGCGAAAATGTTTTGAACGATACAAATGAATATCTTTTGGAAATCACAGACGAAAAAGATTTAGAGGGTTTGCCTGATTTTGTGCGTGAAGCCGCCAAAGCAACTGCTAAAAAGAAAAATAAAGAAGGTTGGGTATTTACTTTACAAGCCCCCAGCTATACTCCTTTTATGACTTACTCGGCTCGCAGAGATTTGCGTCAAAAACTTTTTATGGCTTACAATACACGTGCTTTCAAAAATAATAAAAACAACAATAGTGCTGTAATGCGTGAAATTGTAAGCCTACGTCATCAAAGAGCCAAACTTTTGGGCTATCCTTCTCACGCTCATTTTGTATTGGAGGAAAGAATGGCTCAAACTCCTGAAACCGTGAATAAATTTTTAGAGGAACTTTATACGTATGCCAAGCCCGTTGCCGAAAAGCAAATGCAAGAACTTTTGGAGTATGCCAAAAAACAAGGTTTCCCTGAAAACCGCTTGCAACGTTGGGATTATGCTTACTATGCCGAAAAACTCAAAAAAGAAAAGTTCAATATTGATGATGAGGCTCTAAAACCTTATTTCAAGTTAGAAAATGTGTTGCAAGGGGCTTTCAATACTGCCAATAAACTTTTCGGACTGACTTTCAAACAAGTAAAAAACATTCCTGTATTTCACCCCGAAGTACAAACTTATGAGGTATATGATGAAAATGGCAACTTTTTAGCGATACTTTATACAGACTTTTTCCCACGTGAAGGCAAGCGTAGTGGGGCTTGGATGACAAACTATCGAGAACAAAAAATATTTAAAGGGAAAAATATTCGTCCGCTTGTTTCGCTTACATGCAATTTTACACGTCCTACGGAAACTAAACCCTCTTTGCTTACTTTCCAAGAGGCAACTACACTTTTTCATGAATTCGGACATTGCTTGCACGGCATCCTTGCCAATACTACCTACCAAAGTCTGTCGGGTACGAATGTAGCTTGGGATTTTGTGGAACTGCCTTCACAAGTTTTTGAAAATTGGATAGAACAGCCCGAAGTGTTAGCAACTTTTGCCAAGCACTACCAAACAGGAGAAGTTATACCAACTCACATGGTAAAAAAACTGAAAGAAGCCGCAAATTTTATGGAAGGTTATGCTACTATGCGTCAGCTTTCTTTTGGCATGTTGGATATGGCATGGCATAGCAAAGATAATGGTGAAATCCAAGATATTTTAGCATTTGAAAAACAAGCTATTAGCAAAACGGACTTGTTCCCTCCCGTAGAAGGTATATGCATTAGTTCGGCTTTCAATCATATTTTTGCAGGAGGTTATTCAGCAGGATATTACAGCTACAAATGGGCAGAAGTATTAGATGCCGATGCCTTCGAACTTTTTGAACAAAAAGGGATTTTCAACAAAGAAGTTGCTCAACGCTTCAAGGAAATGCTTTCCAAAGGAGGTAGCGAACCACCTATGGAACTTTACAAACGCTTTCGTGGGCAAGAACCCAGTCCCAAAGCACTCCTGAAAAGAGCAGGCTTACTTTGAAAAATATTTCCAAAAACTTTTGAATGAATGTAAGAAAATGTTACATTTGCAAAGTATGTAAATCTTTCTTTCACCCAAAAAACTGCAATTATGACCACTCGTGAGCAAGTAGAAGCAATGATTGACCGCTACGTAGTATCGGTAGGTCTGACCAAAGAAGGCACTTACAACCCTGAACGGAGAGCTTGGTATTGGACAATCGGCTCAGCAAAAATTGAAGTGTTCATTCAAGCTATTCCTATGAAAGATGGCACTCAAAGGCATTTTTTGCGTATTTTTTCGCCACTCATGCAAGTACCCAAACATGATGAATTACGTTTCTATCGTTATCTCCTTGAACTTAACGATTCCAAACTCGGTGTAAAACTTACCATTATGCCCGGCTCTGATACCGTCTATGCTACTTATGAACGCGATATTCAAGGCATTGATTACGAGGAAGTTTCTACTTGCATTGCTGATTTAGAGTGGTGGGCTGATACCCTTGACGACCAACTAAAACAGCAATTTTATGGTAGATAAACCTTAAAGGCAGAACTCCCTGCCTTTTTTTATTGACAAACTAATAAACCAGCTACGTCATGAAGGCAATTATTCTGATAGTCCTTACATTTGTTAGTTTTCAGATAAGTTTTTCCCAAAAAAATCAAATTCCTGCCAAACCTAAATTAGTGGTTGGCATTGTAATTGACCAAATGCGTTATGACTTCCTCTACCGTTACTACGACAATTACTCTGAAAAAGGCTTCAAGCGTCTGCTCAAAGAAGGCTTTAATTGCCGAAATAATCACTATCATTATGCTACTACTTACACGGGACCTGGACACGCCGCTATTTACACAGGTTCTATTCCTGCTATCAATGGCATTGTAGGTAATGAATGGTACGAACTTTCAGGCAAATTGATGTATGTTGCCGAAGATAGTACAGTACAAGGAGTAGGTACAAGTAGCTCGGCAGGCAAGATGTCGCCTCGGAATATGCTTACCACCACCATCACCGACCAACTTCGCCTTGCTACACAATTCCGTTCCAAAGTAATTGGCATAGCTATCAAGGATAGAGGAGCTATTTTGCCCGCAGGACATACCGCTAACGCTGCCTATTGGTATGATAGCCAAACAGGTAACTGGATAAGTAGCTCATATTACATGCAAGAATTACCTGAGTGGGTACAAAAGTTCAATCAGTCTGGCAGAGCAAAACAATTCCTACAAACTTGGCAAACTCTACAACCTGTTGCTAATTACAAAAATTCCGAAGCAGATAATCAACTTTACGAAAGACCTCTAGAAGGTGAAAAAACAGCTGTTTTCCCTCATCAAATCAATTCTTTTGCCTTGCTTGCGTATTCGCCCTGGGGCAATACACTTACCAAAGAATTTGCATTGGAGGCTATCCGCAACGAGCAATTAGGCAAAGGCTCGGATACCGATTTTCTTTGCATTAGTTTCTCTTCTACCGATATTGCAGGACATAGTTTTGGACCTTTTTCGGTGGAAAATCAAGATATGTATGTGCGTTTAGACCAAGAAATTGCAGATATTCTGAACTTTTTAGACAAAGAATTTGGTAAAGAAAATTATTTACTTTTTCTCACTGCCGACCATGGCGTTGCAGATGTTGCAGGTTTTTCGCAAAAAAATAAAATTCCCGCAGGTTCGGCTTCAGGAGCTACACACTTGCAAGTCTTACAAGAAGCCTTAGAAAAAAAGTTTGGGCAAGGCAAATGGATTTTATACACCGAAAATCAACAACTCTACCTCAATCACACACTTTTAGAGCAGAAAAAAGTGAGTGTAAAAGAGATTTACGAAGTAGTACGAAAAACCTTATTACGTCAGCCTGAAGTGTATTCTGTGGTAAACCTTTGGGATAATGAAATAGACGCTACTTTGCCCGATTATTATGCTTCAATGGTAAAAAACATATATCACCCTAAACGCTGCGGTGAGATTATGATTTTACTAAAGCCTGCTTGGTATTATGGTTTTGGCAAAGGAGGAACTACACACGGCACTTTCTACAATTATGATACCCATGTGCCTTTACTTTGGTTTGGGTGGAAAGTACCAAGTGGAGAAACTTCACAACGCACTCATATTGCCGATATAGCTCCTACACTTGCTATGATGCTGAATATACTTGAACCTAATGGATGCGTAGGTACGCCTATTGAGGCTATTCTTAGAGTTTTGAAAGTGTACTAAAACCTCAAAATTAGTTTCTCTAATTTTAGCTATTTGCTATTTTCATTGCTACAATAAAAATTATCTTTCTACTCGCTATAAAACACTCGTTTCACTCTTTCGCTTATGTTGGTAAGAATTTCGTAGGGAATTGTACCGATAGCTTTTGCCAAATCTTGAATGGTATGGGTTTCATCAAAAATGATAACTTCATCACCTACTTGTGCTTCGGGAACATGCGAAAGGTCTATCATTGTCATATCCATGCATATATTGCCTACAATAGGCACTAATTTTCCTCGTACTTTAACTTTGCCCACACCATTGCTAAAAGCCCTGCTCAATCCGTCGGCATAACCTATGGCAATAATGCCAATACGCGTTCTTTGATTTACTTTACCTTTTCTGCCATACCCTACGGTATCATTTTTAGAAATAGTCTTGATTTGAGAAATCACCGTTTTCAGTTTGCTAATGGGTTGTAAATTCTGCTGAAATCTTCCTGCTGTTTCTACCCCATACAAGCCAATGCCCAAACGCACCATATCCATTTGATGTTCAGGAAAACGCACAATACCCGGTGAATTGAGAATATGTCTCAAAAATTTGTAAGACAGCTTTTTCTCCAAACTTTGCGTAACTTTCTGAAAAATCTGAATTTGTTTGAGTGAAAACGCGTCATGTTGTTCTTCATCAGCAGCGGCTAGATGGCTCATCACCGAAGCTACTTTCAAGAATGGTACATTTTGTAGTAAAGCAAGCAAGGTATTGCTTTCTTGTGGCTC
>JANWZC010000018.1 GCA_025054975.1 Raineya sp. | reverse complement strand
TCATTGATAGTGGTAGCATCGGCAAGATAAATTACATTGATTCTACTCGTATTAACTTAGGGCTTTTTCAGCCCGATGTAAATGTACTTTGGGATTTAGCCGCACACGATATTTCTATTTGCTATTATCTAATGAACGAAAAACCCATAGCTGTACAAGCCGTAGGTATTTCGCATACCAACAACGACATTGAAAATATTGCGTATCTTACTTTGCATTATGCTTCTAACAAGATTGCTCATTTTAATTGTTCGTGGAGTTCACCTGTGAAGGTTCGGCAGATGCTTGTAGGAGGCGACAAAAAAATGATTGTTTGGAACGATTTGGAAGCAACCGAAAAAATTAAAGTCTATGATACAGGCTACGAGCTAAAAACCGAAGAAGATAAAACTAAAATTTTGGTAGATTACAGAGTAGGAGATATTTATGTACCCAAATTAGACGGTACAGAAGCACTGTTTGCTGTGGCACAAGATTTCATTCAGGCTATCTTGCAAAAACAAAAACCTCGTGCTACTGCTGAAATTGGAGCTTTAGTAGTGCAAATTTTGGAGGCTTCGCAAAAGTCTATTAAAAGCAAAGGGAAAGAAATTGATTTGCGATATGAAAACCTTAAATATTGAAAACGAACGTCAATCTATCAGCAGCGTGCAAGTAGGCGAAAATGTAAAAATTTTCAAATTTGTAAATTTGTATGGTTGCACTATTGGAGATAATACCAAAATAGGCTCTTTCGTAGAAATTCAGAAAGGAGTTATTATTGGCAAAAATTGTAAAATTTCCTCACACACTTTCATCTGTGAAGGAGTGAAAATAGGAGATGGTGTTTTTGTAGGGCATAATGTTAGTTTTATCAATGATTTACTGCCACGTGCTGTAAATGCTGATGGGTCTATGCAAACCGAAGCCGATTGGCAATTAGTGGAAACTATTGTAGAGGATAGAGCAAGTATAGGAACAGGAGCAACCATCTTGGGAGGAATTAGAATTGGTAAAAATGCTGTAGTAGGTGCTGGAGCAGTGGTTACCAAAGATGTGCCTGATAATGCCGTAGTAGTAGGAAATCCTGCGAGAATTATTAAATTTTTACAAGACTAAAACCTGCAATTTTATGATTTTCGTAAAAAGCTTTCTAATTTACTGGATAGCTGTTCTGTTTATTTACTTTTTAGGATATATTCTGAATTTTTTGCTCTACTCGTTCAGTTCTGATAAGCCCTACAAGAATATATTTTATCGTATTTACAACGGAATGATTTTATTAGTTGCAGGTTATGCTTTATTACAAACTTCATCGAAGTCTGTCTTTTTATGTT
The DNA here is from genome assembly GCA_025054975.1 of Raineya sp. Taxonomy (GTDB): domain Bacteria; phylum Bacteroidota; class Bacteroidia; order Cytophagales; family Thermonemataceae; genus Raineya. The sequence goes on along the minus strand of JANWZC010000018.1, from coordinate 20,846 downwards.
TTTTATTTCTTTTGCTCATATATTATTTAACATTCAAGAAACAAATCTCTATAAATGTAAATTTAAATGCAAAAAAACAATTTTCTCTACAATCTAATTTCAAACAAATCACTTTAATTTTTTTTATTTCCAACATCTACTTACTATTTTTTTACTTTCTTCTTTTTGATGATTTTTTCAGCGATTACCCAACACGTATAGTTAATTCAGACTACATTAGTTATGCTCGCGTTAGTGAATATTTGGCTTTAACAGGACAAGAAAATGTTTGGAATGTACATAATCTTATTTTAGAAGATTACAAAGGTACTAGTACATTTCATTTTTTTTCAGAATGGTTTGTAGCTTTTTGGGTCAAAATTACTGATTTTCAAAGCATTTATATTCAGGAAATTATTTCATATGCCTTTTTTGCTTTTCTTTCTACTATCGGAATATTAGCTATTTTAGAGTATTATAAGGCGAGCATTAATCTTGTAGATGTAGTATTAGCTTCAATAACAACACTATTTTTTAAATGTATATTTATTTTTGAGTTCAAAGGAATATCTTTCTTTACATTTAATGCCTTTGGAATGCCTAAATTATGGATAATTTATGTCGTAATAATTTCAACTCTTTTACAAATTTTATACCAAAATCAGTTAGTAGCTGTTCTTAATTTACTTTTCTTACCTATTTTTTATTTTACTGCCGCTGCGGCAGTGTTTAGTGCAACTACTTCATATTCGTTCATTAGTTTTTTACTTGCCCAAAATAAGCAAGACAAAGCAAATTATCTTAAAGCTATCTTGATAAGTATTTTGTCATTTCTATTGATAATGCTTTTTTATTATCTAACATCCTCTTCTATTGCTGCTTTCAATACAGAAAAATATCCTTACGTAAAAACTTGGATAAACGTTGTAGGAGGCACCTGTATTCAAGTTCTTTTTTTGTTATTACCTTTTTCTGTGCTTTTATTGTTGGCAAATGTTTTTAACTACAAAAAATTCAACCTAATGGAGTTATTGTTAGAATTTAAAAACTTCATTCAGAAGCATTTATTATTGATTTTGATTATATTCTGGGGAATCTTAGTGTGGGCAACATTTCATTTCATCATAGATTCCGTTCAACTCTTTCAAAATGTAGGAGTAGTTACTTTGAACTTACTAATTCTCAATTCAATTTTCTACTTTGGGATAAAGTTCAATAATAAATTAGTATTTTATGGCTTGCTAATTACTATTTTAGCAATCAATTTATATCAAACTTCATTAAGGCGAGCCAATCAATTCTATAGCCAAGAGTACATTGAAAATATAGCCTTACTCCTTCAAAAATATCAACCTAATCCTATTGGGGCTTGTCTTTTTGGTAAAGAAAATTACTACCCTGAAAATCACGATTACTACATCAATCATAAATATTCAGTAAATACCAACTCTTCTGTATTAGGTTCTCAATTAAAGTACATTGCTAATTTCTACAATGCGGTATGTATTACATCTATGGAAATTCCTAATCAAGAAGATGCATTTGTACGCAGTATGGTAGAAAAGTCATGTTTTTATTTATACTACAAAAAGTATAACCTAACTGATATTACTGAGGCTAAAAAAAGATTTATTGAACAATACAAAATTAAATATGTATTGGCTTCAAAATTTGCTGATATTTCTTTTTTGAAAAATCAAATTCTAACGATAGTTGAAGATAAAAATACAGCTGAAAAGTTTATTTTATTGAAGTAATGCCTATGAAATCCAACTTACTAAAAATCTTACTCATTCTGGCAACTATTTTGAACACATTTATTCATCTTTTTCTAACCCCTGTAATTTCAGGAAAAGATGGTAAAGATAAATGGATAGATATTTCAATATCTTTGCATAAAGATTACAGCAGTATGCTCAATGTTGATGAAATTGAAATGGCTCGTACTGCTTTTTATTTTATCCAGGGGAAAGGGTTTGTAACCGATGTTGCTTTTGGGAGACCTAATTTTCGTAAAGAAACTTTATTCAAATCTGCTTTTAGACCTAAACTTAATATTATTTTACACGTAATAGGTCTAAAAATCTATGGAGCAAGAAACATATCAAATGCTCATCAAATTCCTCAAAATTATTTTTACTACTATGGACTTTTTTTAGCTTTACTCAAAGTAATATTATTTCCGTTTTCGGTTTTGGCATTTTGGAAGATAGTAAGTTACATTTTTGATAAAAAACTAGCTTTACTAAGCACTTTATTATTTGTTTGTTATCCACCTGTGATGTTGTATATCAATGTTTTTCATATATTTGAAAATATTGCTTTGTGTTTGTTAATAATTTCATTAGAAGGCATATTTCAACTACTGACTACAAAACATATCAAGAAATCAATACTTTTGATAAGCGTTTTTAGTGCTGTATTAGCTTGTTTGCTCAGACCTCATATACTTAGCATTTACTTATTTTTAATTTTTTTAGCTATTTTAAGCGGTATTTTTTTGAAAAATAGGTTTTACTTGAAGTTAGGTTTATTATATGCTCTAATTATTTTTGTATTTCATGTACCGATTTTCTATCAAAATTACAAGGATTTTGGTAGTTTATTTCTTTCAACTCAACCTTCTTTAGAATTTTTTCAAGGGCATAATCCTTTTGCAAGAGGTAGTTGGCAGCCAGGAATTTGGGATAAACATAAAGATGAATTACAAAAAATGTTTGACCAAGAACCTAATTTACCTTATTTGAATGAAAAGGAAGAATTAGATTTCTATAAAAAGCAGGCTATTAAGTGGATTTTAGAAAATCCAGAAAAAGAATTATTGCTGATTTTACGCAAAACTGCTATTTTATTTTTACCTTACAATTTTCTCGATAAAAATTTCAGTATTTTCTTATTAGTTACTTATGTAGGTTTTGTTGGCTTTTTAGTGTTATTTACCTTGAATATAAAGCAAATAATGCAGTCCAAAGAGTTTATTTTTTTGTTAATGCTGTTAATACCTTTTGTTGCTGCTTACTTTTTGAATATATATTTCTTTGTAGGTGAGCGTTGGAGATATTATGGAGAGCCATTTATGCTGATTTTAGCTATTTATTTTTACAAACAAATTTATCTTCAAATTTTTCGGAGGAGAACTCAAAATGTATGACGTAGATGTATGTATTCAAAAATGCAGTTTCAACTTTTCAATTTCATAGTAGTTTTCCAAAGAATTTACGACCTCATGCATTGCATTTTTTATACATGAACTTGTCTAACATTTTATATTTTCATCTAAGTTTGTATTTTTCTAATAAAGAGAATGGTCATAACAAGGAAATTGAGACCCAACCAATGACGAGCCTTTTTTTATATCGTATCGGTAAGGCTTCGAAAGCATCTAGCCAAGCAAAAGTTCTTTCAATCAAGTCTATTCTCTCATAATATATCAAAGGAAAGAGGTTTTGGATTTAGGGATATAAAAATTCCAAGAAATTAGTCTCTCTAATTACTGATGATATGAGGCGATATGTTCAAAAAACTCAAAGACCTTTTCCTTGAAATTCTCAAATTTTCTACAAAAACAACTATCTATGACATTCTTTCGCATCAACTTCCATAGTAGAAGTTTAGAATGTATGATAGCAGTAACTTCTATGGTAAAACATAATTTTAACAGAAGCCTCGTGGTAAGATTCTTTCTTGGAGGAATCAGTAGTTTTTCAAACTAATCATTTATTTCTAGCTCGCAAGCAGGTATTTACGCCCTCAATCTGCCTGGTATAAACCTTACTAACTTGACGATTTTCCTTGCTAAACACTTCTTAAATGATTTTCATCATCAATGCAATAGGTATCTATTTGCAAATTTTTGAGTTTTTGAGAAAAGACCGTAGCATCATTTTTTTTCCCTATCACAATAAGCTCAAATTTCATCTGTTTCAAGAGCATAAGCATATACTATCCAACGTTTCTGACATCTTTGACCCACATAAGACCATAGTTCATCTATTTGAACACTATTACTGCTTTCTTTTCGGCTCAATCAAGGTTTTTTCTGCTACTGCAAGAAGTGTACGTAACACCGTACAATGATTTACTCCCAAAACTATCTGTAATCTTGTATCCCTGAATTCCTTGATAGCATACGGATTATCAGATTTTTGATAGTAGGATTAGCTCCTGCATATTTGTAGTGGCTCTGAAATTGCTTGCCACAATCCCTACACAAAAAGTTTTGGGTTCCGTCTTTTTTACGACCATTTTTTACTACCTTTGTCCCAAGACAATGAGGGCAGTTTACTTTTATCGTTATTTCGCTCATAACGCAAAAGTAAATTCTCATTGTCTATTTCACAAATATTCATCATACATTTTAGACCACAACCGAAATTTCTAAAAATAGTATAATGTTATTTCTTGTTTCCGAGTGATACTCAAAGAAATTTGGTTTTGTACCCTTCTTTTTGCGTTTTCAGCTTCGCTCAACGACTAAAAGAAGGGTTTTGATACCACTCACTCAAAACTACTTTTCATTCAGTATTAGTTTTGTCATTTTGCTTTATTTTGTTTTTAAAAACCGTTCCAGTGGCAAAACCGCCAAATGAAAAAATAGCTCTGTCTGTCAAGCCTGTAATTTCGTATTCATTATCCAAAGGAAAATATTTTCTCATCTCAAAGAAGAAACAAAAGTCATTTAAGGGAATACTTAATTTAAATCCACCTCCTAAAATATTTCTACTCAACCTGACTGTTGTCTTATTTAACTCTTCAAAAGAAGTTCCATTACTCATATTTTCATATATGTATAAATAGTTAATCTGAGGACTAATTATAAACCCCACCAAGCCGAAGTCAGTATTGGCTATATAGCCAAATTGATGACCAAAATTAATATTAAAATTCCTAAAACCTGTATTTAAAGGATTTGAACTATTAGAAAGTTTGTATGGAGCCATAGAGCCGTCAAGGAATAGCGAACTAATAAACCTGGAATTATCATTGGTTCCCATTGTTTTAACATTTGACAATCTTATTCCAAGCATCATTTGGAATTCGTTATCTACAAAGGCTATTTTTCTCAATTCCATTGAGTCTCCAGAAACAAAGTTTGACTTCAGAAAGGGATTATATTTAAAGATTGTCGTTAGTGTTGAAAATTTATCTTTACCCGTTTTCTTTGTTTGTCCGTCTTTCAGTCCAATATTCCATGCTAATTCCAACTGTCCCGATGATGAACTTTTCTCGGCGGTCAATTCATAGAGATTACCTCCACCAACACCCGCAATTGCAAACGTATTTGCTCTAGGATTGAAAAAAAGCCCAATAGGTATGGGTTGTTGTCCAAATGTGGTTTTTATTATTACACTAAAACCACTGCTAAAATTTGTTTTATTGCTGCCATAACTTTATCAGTTTATATTTGATTGAGTTTCTATTAAAGTCAATAATAACTTTCTTTCATCAAACTTCCAAGAAAATCTTGATGAATTTTACACGTAATAGATTGGATAAAAAAAGAAGCAAAAGTAGTCTTTGCAAAATTAGTAGTTTATGCAATGCTATTTCTAATTTTCTTCAAAAGTTTATTTCGGACATAAAAACTTTCGCAAGAATACTTTAAGGTTTTTGGCTGAAAACATTTTTTTGCATAAATTGCCTTTCCTGTATAATTTTGCAAAAATCAATTTGTATGAGTTTTTATATTCAGAATACGGCTACGGGTATTAGCCTAACCAAAGAAGATATTTTAGCAGACTATCGGCTTGCTTGCGAAAGCCGTGAGGCAAGTTTAGTAGGACGAAAAGAAGTATTTGCGGGCAAGGCAAAATTTGGTATTTTCGGTGATGGCAAAGAATTGCCTCAAATTGCTATGGCAAAAGCCTTCAAGCCAGGCGATTGGCGTTCGGGTTATTACCGCGACCAAACTTTTATGATGGCTATCGGCGAGCTTACTTTGGAAGCCTTTTTCGCTCAGCTATATGCCGATACCCAAATAGAAAATGAACCTGCTACCGCAGGCAGATGTATGAATTCTCATTTTGCTACTCGCATACTCAACGAAGACGGTTCTTGGAAAAACTTGACTGAACTCAAAATCTCTTCGGCGGATATTTCTCCTACAGCAGGGCAAATGCCACGTCTTTTAGGGTTGGCTTGGGCTTCCAAATTGTATCGCCATAATCCCGAATTGCGTGCCTTTTCGCAATTTTCTAATAACGGCAACGAAATTGCCTTTGGCACTATTGGGAATGCCTCTACTTCCGAAGGCATGTTTTTTGAAGCCCTCAATGCCGCAGGAGTTTTGCAAGTACCTTTGCTTATTTCCGTATGGGACGATGAATATGGAATTTCTGTTTCCAAAGAATATCATACCATTAAGTACAGCATTTCGGATGCTCTCATAGGCTTTCAAAGAGATGCAAATCATAAAGGATTTGAGATTTTCAAGGTAAAGGCTTGGGATTATCTCAAACTCATTGATGTATATCAAAGAGCTGCCAAAATTTGCCGTGAAACCCATACACCTGTATTGGTACACGTGGTTGAGGTTACCCAACAACAGGGACATTCCACTTCGGGTTCGCACGAACGCTACAAATCCAAAGAACGCTTGGAGTGGGAAGTAAATTTCGATTGCAACCGAATGTTCAAAGAATGGATTTTAGAACACGGCATTGCTACCATTACTGAACTCAATCGGATTGAAGAAGAAGCCAAAGAACGCGTAAAACAAGCCCGCAACACTGCCTGGAATAATTTTCTCAAATCTATCAAACGCTATCAAGACGACACTGAAAAGGCATTAGATTGGGCTATCGGGCGAAATCCTCGTTATCAGGAGGCTTTGCAAAAAGTTAAACAAGACCTCAAAAGCACCGTCAATCCTATCAAGAAGGACTCTATCATTGCTCTCAAAAAAGCTATCCGTATCTTACGCAATGAGCCTGCCAATGCCAAAAATGTGCTTCTGCAAACCTTAAAAGAAAAGTTAGAATTGGCTCGTGATGAATATAATTCGTTTTTGTATAGTGAGTCTCCTAAAAATGCCTTGAACGTTAAGGAAGTAAAGCCCATATATGCTCCCGATGCCAAAATGGTAGATGGCAGGGAAGTTTTACAGGCTAATTTTGAAGCTATTTTCCGAAATAATCCTTTGGTAGTTGCTTTTGGAGAAGATGTAGGTAAAATTGGAGACGTAAATCAAGGATTTGCGGGATTGCAAGAAAAATTTGGTGAAATTCGTATTTCTGACACTAGCATTCGCGAATGTACTATTTTGGGGCAAGGTATTGGTGCGGCAATGCGTGGCTTGCGTCCTATTGCAGAAATTCAGTATTTGGATTATTTGTTGTATGCCATTCAAATTATGTCGGATGATTTGGCTTGCTTGCAGTATCGCACCAAAGGCGGACAAAAAGCCCCTGTTATCATACGCACACGAGGACACCGCTTGGAAGGAATTTGGCATTCAGGTTCGCCTATGGGAATGATTTTACACGCTATTCGGGGGATTCGGGTACTTGTACCTCGTAATATGACCATTGCCGCAGGTTTCTACAACACTATGCTTCAAACCGATGAACCTGCTCTCATTATTGAGTGTCTGAATGGCTATCGCTTGAAGGAAAAAATGCCTCTCAATCTGGGCGAATTTACCGTACCTTTGGGAATTCCTGAAATTTTGCGAGAAGGTACTGATGTTACTTTGGTTACTTACGGCTCTATGTGCCGAATAGCTATGGATGCTGCTAATCAACTTGCAGAAGTAGGTATTAGTGTAGAGGTCATCGATGTTCAGACACTTTTGCCTTTTGATATTGAACATCGTATTTTGCAATCCATTAAGAAGACCAATCGGGTAGTTTTTGCAGATGAAGATGTACAAGGTGGAGCAACCGCTTTTATGATGCAACAAGTACTTGAAAATCAAGGGGCTTATCGCTATTTGGACTCAGCTCCTGTAACTATTCACGCCCAAGACCATCGTCCTGCGTATGCTTCTGACGGAGACTACTTCTCCAAGCCTAATGCAGAAGATATTTTTGATAAAATCTACGCCATAATGAGTGAAGTAAATCCTCGTCAGTTTCCGCCTTTGTACCAATGATGAAATCCATAATCAAACACTTTGGAATTTTAATTACAGGAATTTGGGGGCTTTTAGCTTGTCAAGAGCAACAAGCCTCTTTTCCTGTTCGTGAAACTGCTCAAACTGATGCCTTCTATTCACTTGCTTCTCTACAAGCCCTTCAAAAGGCTTGGGAAACTAATCCTGAAAGTGATATGACAGCCTATCAATTAGCTCTTTGGTATTTTCACAGGAAAGAGTACAACAAAGCCCAAGAGTTTATTGCCAAAGCCATTGAAATTCAGGAAAAAGCGGAATATTATTTGCTTCAAGCTCGTTGCGAAAATGCCTTGAAAAATTTTGTAGAAGCCAAAAAATCTCTGCAAAAAGCCCTAAAATTGCAGAAAAATGATTTTCAAATTCTGCTGTTTGCTTTTCAGTTTGCCATAGAGCAAAGTGAATGGCAAGAAGCGGAAATTGTTTTACAAAGACTTGAAAAACTTTATCCCGAAGCCTCACAAATTACTTTTGCCAAAGGCAAACTCGCTTTTTTGAAAAATGATACTTTGCAGGCATATCAATTCCTGCAAAAATCTATTCATCAGAATCCTACACTTGCCGAAAGCTACAAACTTTTGAGTCACTTGTACAATCAACAAAATCAACCTGCAAAAGCAATAGAATGGGCAAATAAAGGATTGAAAATCAAACCTTTGTACGATAGCTTACTTTTGGAAAAAGCTATGGCTTGGCAAAAACTTAAAGAAAAAGATAGTGCTTCGGTGTATTTTTTGAAAGCCTACCAGCAGAATAACCGCTTGTATCAGGCTTCGTTTTTCTTGGGAGAGGAGGCTTTCAAAGCAGAAAAGTATCAAGTCGCTTTCAATTTTTTGGAAAATGCGTATCGGTATGCTCCTGCTTTGCCTAAACTTGCATATTATCTGGGGGTATGTTACGAAAAACAAGGAAAAAACGAAATGGCTTTGGAATTTTATCAGAAGGCTATCAAGCAAGACTCCGAAGATATGCAAGCACGCCAAGCCCTGTATTTTTTGAAAGAAAAATTAGAACGCCAAAGATTGCAAAGAATTCAGGACTCCCTTTGGAGATTGCAAAATCAAAATCAAAAGTAATAGCCTGCTAAATTAGGACTTGCATTTATTTTTGACACAACCCATAAATTTACCTAAATTGCACCCCATTTTACAAAAATTCAATCAGTTATGTTCAGAACACATACTTGCGGAGAATTAAGACTTTCCCACCAAAACGAAAAAGTTACATTAGCAGGCTGGGTGCAAACTATACGCGATAAAGGTGCTATTTTGTGGATAGACTTACGCGACCGTTATGGCATTACACAAATTACTTTGGAGGAAAACAAAACACCTACCGAACTTTTTGAAATTGCTCGCACTTTGGGCAGGGAGTTTGTCATTCAGGTGAGTGGCAAAGTAGCTGAAAGGCAATCCAAAAACCCTAAAATTCCCACAGGCGAGATTGAAGTATGGGCTGAAAAGATTACCATTCTGAACCCTGCCGAAGTACCTCCTTTCAAAATTGAAGATGAAACTGACGGAGGCGATGATTTGCGAATGAAATTTCGTTATTTGGACTTACGCAGAAGTGTTGTACGCAAAAACTTACAACTTCGCCACCAAATGGCACAAGAAACTCGCAAATATTTAGATATGCAAGGGTTTATTGAGGTGGAAACGCCTGTACTTATCAAATCTACTCCTGAGGGGGCAAGAGATTTTGTCGTACCGAGCCGAATGAATCCTGGTCAATTTTATGCTCTTCCGCAATCTCCGCAGACTTTCAAGCAGTTGCTTATGGTGGCAGGTTTTGATAGATACTATCAAATTGTCAAATGTTTTCGCGATGAAGACCTCCGAGCCGACCGTCAACCTGAATTCACGCAAATAGATTGTGAGATGTCTTTTGTAGAACAGGAAGATGTTTTACAGATGTTTGAAGGACTTATCCGACATTTGTTTCGGGCTGTGAAGGGCATTGAAATTCCTACTTTGCCCCGAATGAGCTATGATGAGGCTATTCGTAACTATGGTTCAGATAAGCCCGATTTACGTTTTGAAATGAAATTCACAGATATTACGCATTTGGCGAAAGGCAAAGGGTTTCAAGTGTTTGATAATGCTGAAATAGTAATAGGCATTTGTGCGAAAGGTTGTGCCGAATACACTCGCAAACAACTTGATGAACTCACGGAATTTGTGAAGCGTCCTCAAATTGGGGCAAAGGGTTTAGTATATGTGCAATGCAAAGCAGATGGCACTTTCAAATCATCGGTAGATAAGTTTTATTCACAAGACGATTTACGCACTTGGGCGGAGGCTATGCAAGCACAAGCAGGGGATTTACTTCTCATTTTGAGCGGTGAGACTGCTAAAACTCGTAAGCAGCTTTCTGAATTACGCTTGGAAATGGGCAATCGTCTGGGCTTACGAGATAAAAACAAGTTTGCTTGCTTGTGGGTAGTGGATTTCCCTGCTTTTGAGTATGATGAAGAGGCAGGACGCTGGTTTGCTATGCATCACCCTTTTACTTCTCCTAAACCCGAAGATATAACTTTTTTGCAAAACGGTGAGTTAGACAAAGTGAGAGCTAATGCCTATGATATGGTTATCAACGGAACAGAGGTAGGAGGTGGCTCTATTCGGATTTTTGATAGAAATTTGCAGGCAAAAATGTTTGAGGTCTTGGGATTTACTGCTGAGCAAGCTGAAAAGCAATTTGGCTTCTTGATGAATGCGTTTCGGTATGGGGCTCCTCCACACGGAGGTATTGCTTTCGGCTTTGATAGACTTTGTGCTATTTTTGGTGGAGCAGATAGCATTCGGGATTTTATTGCTTTTCCGAAAAATACTTCGGGCAGAGATGTAATGATTGACGCTCCTTCTGAAATTTTTCAAGAACAATTAGACGAATTAGGAATTTCATTGAAAAAATAAATTCATTTTTTCCTTCAACAAGGCTGATATTTAAGCCTAAAAATACAGAACTATGAATTTCAGCACAAGTCAAAGTTTATTTGAGAGAGCCAAACAACTTATTCCAGGTGGTGTGAATTCTCCTGTAAGGGCTTTCAAGTCGGTGGGGGGAACGCCTGTGTTCATTAAACGAGCCGAAGGAGCTTATCTCTACGACGAGGACGGCAACCGATATATTGAGCTTATCAATTCTTGGGGTCCGATGATACTCGGACACGCTCACCCTAAAATTCAGCGAGCTATTGCAGAGGTATTACCTCATTCTTTTTCCTATGGGGCACCTACTCGCCGAGAGGTAGAAATGGCTGAACTTATCTGCCACATGATGCCTTCGGTGGAGAAAGTCCGTATGGTGAATTCGGGTACAGAAGCCTGTATGAGTGCCATTCGTGCCGCAAGAGGCTATACAGGTAGAAATAAAATCATCAAATTTGAAGGTTGTTATCACGGACACGCCGATAGTTTTTTGATTTCAGCGGGAAGCGGTGCTTATACTATGGGTTCGCCTGATAGTCTGGGGGTTACGCAAGGAGTTGCTAATGACACACTTACCGCTCCTTACAACGACTTGCAAGCCGTTCAAACCCTTGTAGATGCTAATCCCCAGCAAATAGCTTGCATTATTGTTGAACCAGTAGTGGGAAATATGGGTTGTGTATTGCCCCAAGCAGGTTTTTTAGAAGGTTTGCGAAAAATTTGCGATAAAGAAGGCATTGTTCTCATCTTTGACGAAGTAATGACAGGTTTTCGTTTAGCTCGTGGAGGGGCACAAGAAATTTTTGGTGTAAAACCTGACCTAACTACACTTGGAAAAATTATTGGTGGAGGCTTACCTGTGGGGGCTTATGGTGGCAGAAAGGAAATTATGGATAGTATTTCACCGGTGGGAAAGGTGTATCAAGCGGGGACACTTTCAGGAAATCCATTAGCTATGGCGGCGGGCTATGCCATGCTCACTGAACTCAATGAAAATCCTCAAATCTACACACAATTAGCACAGATTACTCAAAAAATTGTGCATGGCATACAGCAGACTTTGCAAAAATTAAGTTTGAATTACACTATTAACCACATCGGTTCAATGTACAGTTTATTTTTCACGGATAAGCAAGTAATAAATTTTCAAACGGCTAAAACTTCTAATACGCAACTTTTTGGAAAATATTTTCATAAGATGCTCCAAAAAGGTGTATATTTGGCACCGTCGCAGTTTGAGAGTTTGTTTATCTCGGTTGCTATTTCGGATAGTGATATTGAGCATATCTTGCAGGCAAATGAAGAAAGTTTAAGGGAAATTCATCAGGAAAACATATAAAACAATCAGGCTAATGGAAAAAGACATCTTACATAGCTCCAAGGCTCCTGAACCTGTGGGTTTGTATCCTCACGCAAGGCGTGTGGGTAATTTATTATTTCTCTCAGGGGTAGGACCTCGCAAAAGAGGTAGCAAAGAAATCCCAGGCGTACAATTAGATGAAAAAGGAAATGTCATTAGCTACGATATTGAAGCTCAATGCCATTCCGTTTTTGAAAATGTAAGACTTATTTTAGAGGAGGCAGGTTCTTCTTGGGATAAAATCGTTGATGTTACGGTCTATTTGACCAATATCAAGGAAGACTTTGAAAAATACAATAAAATTTATGCAGAGTATTTCAAAAGCAACCAGCCTTGCCGAACTACATTGGGTATTACGGCATTACCAACACCTATTGCCATTGAACTCAAAGTAATTGCTACCATTGATTAAACATTACTTTGAGCCAAATGGCGTACCAAAAGGCATTCCGAAGGGAGTTCCAAAAGGTGATTTCATACAAGTTTGCTGTTTAAGTTTGACTTTGCAAATGTAATATAAATTTCAAAATCAACCAAATTTTTTTTCAAAAATTTTTTCAAAAAAACTTAAAAACTTCGTTTGTTCCCCATGAAACGCATAATTATTTTTTTGGTACTCGTTTTTTTAGGCTTACTCACATTTTTTCAATACAAAAAATTTCGCAAATTTTCTTATCCCAATTCTTACGATTATGTAATAAATACGCAAGAAATTGACGTAAATTATTACGAACCTACCCTCGTAAAAGAATATTTTGAAACAGCTACCTATTTAGGGAATTTTGCACGTGAGCAATGGACAAACTTTGGTATAGATGTGCTTGCTCCTGATATGGAAATTCCGCAGTCAAAAAATGCCGCTCAAACCTATCAAACAATGCTGGCAAGAGTAAAATTTTTGGAAGCTAAACTTATCAACTCTAAAAAACTTAAACAACAAGGTTTTGATAATGAAGCAATTGCATACATTGAAAAGAATGGAATTAGCGAAAAAAACTATGCTTTGCATAAACTCATTACAGGCAAAACTTTCCGCAAAGGAGATAAAGACCGCGTGATTTGGGAAATTCAAAAACTTATCAGCCAAAAGATACAACCCATACGAATAGACGGCGTTTTTAGCGATGAAACTGAACAGGCTGTCAAAAAAATTCAACAAGAAAAACAAACTTATCCTTCGGGAGTAATTGACGAGGAATTTGTGAAATTGCTGCTGAAATGAAAATCAAGCAAATATGCTTAAAGCCAAACCTTTTGTCAAATGGGCAGGCGGTAAAAGCCAACTATTAGAAAAATTTGAAGATTTTTATCCTACTGAGCTACAAAAGGGAAATATTAAAACTTACATAGAACCTTTTGTAGGAGGTGGTGCTTTATTTTTTTCAATCGCACAAAACAGCAAAATACAACGGGCTTTTTTGTACGACTTAAACAAAGATTTAATCTTAACTTATCAAGTAATTCAACAGCGTCCTTATGATTTACTTGACTTTTTAGAGCAGTATCAAAAAGTGTATGACCAAACCCTTCCTGAGAAACGAAATGTTTTATTTTTGGAAGTGCGTAAGCATTTTAATTTGCAACGCTTTGAAATTAACTACAGAAAAATTTCAGATAATTGGATTTCAAGAGCGGCACAATTTATTTTTTTGAACAAAACTTGCTACAATGGGCTTTTTCGCCTCAATGCCAAAGGAGAATTTAATGTGCCTTTTGGTAAGTATGAAAAAGCTGTAATTTTAGACAAAACAAATATTTTATCTGCTTCCCAAATTTTACAAAAGGCTGAAATTATAGCAGGAGATTATGCTGAATGTTACAACAAAATTGATGAAAATACTTTTGTCTATTTTGACCCTCCCTATAGACCTATCAGTCAAACAGCGAGTTTTACTGCTTATATGGGGTATGAATTTTCTGACCAAGAGCAAGTTCGTTTAGCTCAATTTTTTCGGAAAGTAGATAGAGAAAAAGGAGCTAAACTTATGCTCTCTAACTCTGACCCCAAAAATAATAATCCCAATGATGATTTTTTTGAAAAAATTTATGCAGGTTACAATATTTATAGAGTTTCTGCTAATAGAGCCGTAAATTGTCAGGGTAATAAAAGAGGAAAAATCAATGAAATTCTGATTACGAATTATCCTTATGCAGCAAGACGCCTGGAAATCAATTTTTGATGCTTATCAAATTCATAAGCATAACTTTGCAAAAGAGCCTTTTATTCTAACAGCTGAGCAGATTAAAAAGGCAACTGCTCATTTTACCTCAACAAAACAACGAGAAGTACGTATTCTATGCAAACAGGACACACGCGAAAGCAGACCTGATATTTTCAAGGAAAATAACCTTTTTATTTTGCCTATCAAAAACGGTATTTTTGCTATCTTGGAGGGAGAAGGTTACGTAGATATTCCTGAAATAACTTCTGAAACTTTTTCCTATAACTCTAAACTTGATTTTGAATTAGAAACATCAAAAATTGGTAACTCTGAAATGCAACATTTAGACTTTGCTTATGCAGCAAGTCTGATACGTTCTTTTTTAGAAGATGATAGTCTCATTCTCACAATAAGAGGCAGAAAATATACTCGTGAATTTGACTTTTATGCAGGAAAATATAGACATCATATCGTTGCCAAGAGTGTGCAAACAGAAGTAGATGCAGGCTATGAGGGTAAAAACCAAGTAGTTCTGATAGAGGCAAAAAATTCTTTTTCTCACAATATCATCATTAGACAATTATTTTTTCCTTTTCGTCAATGGCAACTATGTACCCGAAAAAAAGTGCATGTTTTATTTTTTGAGAAAAGGAAAGATGTATATTCAATGTGGGAATTTGGTTTTGAGGATGAAAGGAACTACAACAGTATCCATTTACTTAAAAGTGCAAGATTTAAAATAATGTAGGACTTTGCTACCTAAAATCACGTAAGATGTTATTTATATTCAAAGAAACTTGGTTTTGTACTGCTCTTTTGGCGTTCTCGGTTCTTTGCTTAACGACCAAAAGAGTAGTTTTGATATACTATCCTCGAAATCACTTTACATTGAAATTTATAATTTTTAGCTACCCACCTACTTATCGTCAAACAAAACTATCTGCCGATTAAGTTTATCTTTTACCTTTTGTACAAGAAACTCAATTTTGCTAAATTTATTATTCTGCATTTATAAATTTTGAAAAATTACTTTTTCTTCTCATTTTAGCACCGATTTTATATTCAAACATTTCTATGAAAGGTATCATTTTAGCAGGGGGGTCGGGTACGCGTTTGCATCCGCTTACGTTGGCGGTAAGTAAACAACTTATGCCTGTATATGATAAGCCCATGATTTACTATCCCCTTTCGGTATTGATGATGGCAAATATTCGGAACATCTTGATAATCTCTACTCCTCACGACCTGCCGCTTTTTCAAAGACTTTTGGGAGATGGCTCACAAATAGGTTGTTGTTTTCAGTATGCCGTACAAGAAGTGCCTAATGGTTTAGCTCAGGCTTTTGTGATTGGAGAAGAGTTTATAGGCAGCGATAAAGTAGCTCTTATTTTAGGGGACAACATTTTTTATGGGGCTGGGCTTTCTAAAACCTTACAGAATTGTAACAACCCCGAAGGAGGTATTGTCTTTGCGTATCACGTACAAGACCCCGAAAGATATGGTGTAGTAGAATTTGATGAAAATAAAAATGTTCTTTCCATTGAAGAAAAACCCAAACAACCTAAATCTAATTTTGCTGTACCTGGTTTGTATTTTTATGATAATTCTGTGATTGAAATTGCTAAAAACTTAAAGCCTTCGGCAAGAGGAGAATACGAAATTACAGATGTAAATAAAGAATATCTACGCAGGGGAAAACTAAAAGTAGAAATCTTGAACCGAGGCACGGCTTGGTTGGATACAGGGACTTTTGCTTCGCTAATGCAAGCAGGGCAGTTTGTGCAGGTAATAGAAGAGCGACAAGGCTTGAAAATCGGTTGTATAGAAGAAATTGCTTACCGAATGGGTTTCATTGATGAAAAACAACTTCGTAAAATCGCTGAGCCTCTTACTAAAAGTGGCTATGGACAATATTTGCTCAATATTTTACAACAAAAGTTTGTCTAAAAATTTTTTTGAGGATTTATGGATATTTTTGCAAAATAAAATTTTTGCAATTCCGTTACCTTGATATGTCTAAAAATTTCGCAAAAATGAATAGAAATTCAATATTCTTGTTTTTCTTGCTTTTTCTTTCATTTTCTCTTGTAGCACAGCCTGACCGCTGGCAACAACGCGTCCAATACACAATGGAAATAGATATGGACGTGCAGACTAATCGCTTTAAAGGCAAACAAAAATTAGTCTATTTCAACAACTCTCCTGACGTACTGAATAAAGTATTTTATCATTTGTACTTTAATGCTTTCCAGCCTAATAGCCTTATGGATATTCGCTCTCGCACCATCTCTGACCCCGATGCACGTGTGAGAGATAGAATTTTCAAATTGAAAGAAAATGAAATAGGTTATCAAAAAATTCTTTCACTCAAACAAGACGGCAAACCACTACAATACAAGGTAGAAGGTACTATTTTAGAAGTAGAACTTGCCAAACCTATTCCTCCAAAATCGCAAACTACCTTTGAAATGGAATTTGAGGCACAAGTGCCTGTGCAAATTCGCCGTACAGGTAGAGATAATGCCGAAGGAGTGCGTTATTCTATGGCTCAATGGTATCCGAAAATGGCTCAATATGATTATCAGGGTTGGCACGCTCACCCGTATATTGGTAGGGAGTTTTACGGAATTTTTGGCGATTTTGATGTAAAAATAAGTATAGACTCCTCGTATATGGTTGCGGCAACAGGTATTTTGCAGAACCCGCAAGAAATTGGCAAAGGTTATGATACCAAAGGCAAGCCTGTGAAACGTCCTAATTCTTCTAAACTCACTTGGCAATTCAAAGCCTCTAATGTGCATGATTTCGTTTGGGCGGCAGACCCTAATTTCTTACATACCATTCGCAAAGAACCAGATTTACCTGAATTGCATTTTTTCTACAAAAACGAACCCCAAGTCGTAGAAAAATGGAAAGAACTACCTAACTATATGGTTCGTTTTTTCAGAATTATGAACGAAAAATTTGGCAAATATCCTTATGAACAATTTTCTTTCATACAAGGGGGAGATGGCGGTATGGAATATCCTATGGCTACCCTTATTTTGGGCAGGCATCAACAAATGGCTGGTTTGGTAGGGGTGGCTGTGCATGAAGCCGCTCATAATTGGTTTTATGGGGTTTTGGCAAGCAATGAAAGCCTATATCCTTGGATGGACGAAGGCTTTACTACTTTTGCCGAAGATACTATTATGGCTGAAATTATGGGAATCAATTCAGAAAATCCACATATTGATAGTTATCGCAGTTATTTTGCTCTTGTGAAAGCTGGACAAAACGAACCTTTAAGCACTCATGCCGACCATTATCGTACTAACAGAGCTTATACCACGTCCAGTTATTTTGCAGGATCAATTTTTCTCAATCAGTTAAGTTATGTGATTGGCAAGGAAGCCTTTGCAAAAGGAATGTTAGAGTATTTTAATACTTGGAAATTCAAACACCCTAATCCGAATGATTTTATTCGCATTATGGAGCAAGTTTCGGATTTGGAATTAGACTGGTACAAAGAATACTGGATTTACACCACTAAAACTATTGATTATGCTATCAAATCTGTTAGCAAATCTAATGGTGAAACAGAAGTAACTTTGGAACGCAAAGGAGAAATGATTATGCCGATTGATGTATGGGTTTCCTACAAAAACGGCAAAAAAGAAATCTATAACATTCCCTTAGATTTGATGAGGGGGGAAAAGAAAGAAAATTTTGGCAATATTCCTGTAATTTTGCTTTCCGACTGGGGCTGGACTTTCCCTGAATATACTTTCAGGATTCCTGCCAATTTGGAAGAGATTGAAAAAATTGAAATAGACGCCACCGAAAGAATGGCTGATATAGAACGTAGCAATAATGTCTATCCATTCAAAGCAGTGGGTATGAAAGGAGAGAAAAAATCAAAATGATTTAGGAGTTACTGATAAATACGATAATTTACGGGCAAACGATATACTATCACTACAACTCAATGTCCCTCCTGATAAGATTGTCAAGGGCTTACTCAAAGAAAACAAGTCAAAGGGGGGGCACGATTCCCTGACTAAAAAGTTGAGTACTGCATCGTGTGAAAGAGTCTGCATACTTTGGGATAATTTTGTACAACCTCTTTGAACTGGAACAATAAGTAAATAATTACTGTATAGCTCTATATTGCACAATGCGGTGCTTTTCCTTCTCAACTCTCGCATATAGGTCTTCTTTTTTCCGAAATATAAAAAATATTACGTAATTTTAAGGTGCGTAACTCCTACATACTATTAAAAATTTGTCAGAGGACTGAAACCAAGCCATATATCTTTTGTTTTCTTCCTGCAAATTATGGCTTTCTTTTATTCTATAAAAAATTTTGTCAGAGGAGTAAAAATCTTAAAATAAAAAATGTGTCCTAATAATAGCCTTTAAAGAGGGGTTGGGGGGTGGTGGCTCTAATAAAAAACCTAAAAATCACTTATAAAACTTGAAAAATAAGGGTTAAAATTTCAAGATTTTGCTTTATACTAAGAAAGCAAAAGGTTTTGTAGAACAAATTAGGAAACTTCTAAACTATTTGCGAGAGCAAAAAAGAAGCAAGAAAAAAGTCTTTGAGTTTTTCAAACATATCGCCCAATATCAGCAGGAATTAGAGATAATTTCGGAGAATCTTCGTGTCCCTAAATCTAATGCTTCTTTTCACGTGAGTATAGTAAGCACTTTTACCAGGAAATTTCGTAAATTCTATCCTATGTTATTGGGCGTTTTCATACCTCAAAAATCTAATTTTCTTCGTGATGTAAATATTTGTTATATTTTGAAAATACTCAAATAAATTTCTTCGGCTACAATTTTACAAAAAAAACGTAAAAAACTTGAAACATTTTCAAAGTTTCCGTAGTTTTGCAAACGAAAAAATCTTTTAGTGAAAAACTAAAATTTTGTAAGCATTGGAAAACCGCGAACGCATACTTACCAAAGCCGAAGAACTTTTTATGCGATATGGTATCAGAAGTATCACAATGGATGATATTGCTCGAGAGCTTGCCATTTCCAAAAAAACTATTTATCAATACTTCCAAGATAAAGATACTTTGGTAGAGCAGGTAGCAGAAAGATATTTTCATCAAGATGTAGAACAGGTTTGTAAAATTAGTGAGCAGGCTGAAAATGCTATTGACGAGGTAATTTTAATGAGCCAACATCTCAAAAATCGTCTTAAAGGTGTAAATCCTTCGGTTTTTTTTGATTTACAACGCTATCACCCTAAAACTTGGGCTATGTGGCAAACTCACAAGCATAATTTTATCATTGCACAAGTACGAAAAAATTTAGAACAAGGTATTGCCGAAGGATTGTATAGGCAAGACCTGAATGTAGAAGCATTAGCTATTTTACGAGTTACTGAAGTAGAAATGGCTTTTGATATTCAATTATTTCCGCCTGCAAAATTTGATTTGGTAAGCCTGCAAATGACTTTTCTTGAACATTTTATTCGTGGAATCGTTACACAAAAAGGCTTGAGTGTTTTGGAAAAAACTTTACAAAAATATGAAAAGACTTTCAATTTTACTCACTCAATATCTTTCAACCCGCTATGATGTAATTGGTATGAAACGTTTATTTTTGATTATTGGATGTTTAGGGATTTGGGCGAAAGCAAGTTTTGCTCAAGAAAAACGTACCATGACTTTGGAGCAGTGCTTGCAATATGCTTATCAAAACACTGCTTTGATGCAAAAATCGGTGCTTGATGAGCAAATTGCACAGGCTCGTGTGCGTGAAACTATTGGCATTGGCTTACCGCAGGTGAATGGTTCCGCACAACTGCTTTACAATTTTGAATTACGACCTGCTTTCTTACCTGCTTTTTTTCTTTCACAGGGTAGTGGTACTCCTCCCGACCCCGATGCTGAATTTGTACCTGTAAGAGGTATTTTCGCTCCTCGCTATCAAGGCGATGCTGGTATCACGATTAGTCAGCTTATTTTCAATGGTTCTTATTTTGTAGGCTTACAGGCTTCTAAAACTTACAAGGAACTTACCAAACGTACTACGGAGGCAAACAGAGTAAGTGTAGCTGAAAATGTTACCAAAGCCTATTATTCGCTTTTGGTTGCCAAAGAGCGAGCTAAACTCATTGATGCCAATATTTCTCGTCTGGATAGTCTTATTAGAGATGTCAAGGCTTTGAACAAACAGGGTTTTGCCGAAAATATTGAAGTTACACGTCTAGAAGTTACGGCAAATAATTTGCGTTCCGAAAAAATGAAGGTAGAACGTCTGATTGAGTTGAGCAAAGAACTTTTGAAATTTCAGATGGGTATGCCTGT
>JANWZC010000189.1 GCA_025054975.1 Raineya sp. | reverse complement strand
CGTAAGGCACGAGTTCAAAAGGCTTACAAGCAGTAACCACCCAAAGTAAAGGCTTGCCTTTTTGGTCGTAAAAAGTGGTGTAGTTTTCGGTTTTTTTCAAACCTAATTCTTGCTCGGCAAAATCTTTTACCTCCTGAATGTAAAGTAGTTTCCGCTTAATGCTGTCGCTGATAGTGCTATCCCGTAAAACTTCACTAATAGGACGTGTGTTCCAAATGATTTGCAGTTGTCCGTAACCTTGTCGGAAGCCGTAAAGTAGTAAATCCCAATAAAAAACTGCTAATCCCAAAGTTAATAGTAAAACTATTAAAAATATTCGCTTTCCCCACCTGAACAGAAGTTTTATTTTTCGCATCGGGAATTTTTTTGACTTCAATATCGCTTTCTCTATCGCAAGTATAAGTGAGTTTGTAAAGAAAGGCAAATGAGGCTTTGCTTAATTTTATAGAATATGTTCAGATGTTAGTGTTCAAAGCAGTAAAAAATCAACGAAACTCGTAGCAAATAACCAAAGAATTGTGAAACAATATGTTTCAAGGATATTAACGGGTTCAATTTTTAGCTTAATTATTCTCGTAAGCAAAGCCTTGAAAAATGTTATGAGTCATACCTTACGACTTGCTCTACTCCAGGTACTTGTTTAAGTTTTTCAATAAGCAGATTTAAGTGGCGAGTATCATGCACCAATACAGTGCAGTTGCCCTCAAAGACATTCTCAATGGTATCAAAAGCCATAGAACGCATATTAACTTTAAGTTCGTTAGAAATAATTTTGGTTACATCATTGATAATACCGACTCGGTCGGTGCCTGTGATACGTAAAGCTACCATGTAAGAATCCTCAATTTTAGAAGCCCATTGAGCCTTCAAAATCCGATGTCCATAATGCGACATCAATTCGGCTGCATTAGGGCAATTAGTGCGATGAATTTTGATGCCTTCATTCACCGTTACAAAACCGAAAACATCATCTCCAGGAATAGGATTACAACAAGTAGCTAATTTGTAGTCAATTTTATCCATATCCTCGCCAATCAACAAAACATCTTTTTGGTCGGGATGGATTTTTTGTATAACTTTTTCAAAAGTCTTGACATCCTTGATATTTTCACGTGTGCTGTTTCTGCGTTTTTGAACAATCTCTTTATACTTTTTGAGTTCGGAGGCTTGAATGTACTCCTTGCCAAAACGATAAAAAAGGTCTGCTACACTTTTATCATTGAACAATGCCCGAATATCATTATAGACGTTGTCATTAGGCTCAATACCAAATTGATGTAATTTTTTATCTACAATTTCCTTTCCTCGCTTGATGTATTTTCTTTTTTCATCTCGTAGAGCCTCACGAATTTTAGACTTAGCCTTAGAAGTAACCACCAAACGAAGCCAATCTTCACTGGGGGTTTGTTTGGCGGAAGTCAGAATTTCTACTTGGTCGCCATTTTGAAGTTTGTAGCTAATAGGAACAAGTTTATTATTGACTTTGGCTCCAATACATTTGTTACCAACTTCGGAATGAATTTCAAAAGCAAAATCTAAGGCAGTTGCTCCTTGCGGCAAGACTTTCAAATCACCTTTGGGAGTAAAAACAAAAACTTCATCGCTGAAAAGATTGCTTCTAAATTCATCAAGGAACTCAATGGTAGTAGCATCCTGATTTTCAAGCATATCGCGAACCTTATTGAGCCAAATTTCTAAGCCACTTTCTTGGGTTTGTGCTTTGGTAACCCCTGTTTCTTTGTATTTCCAGTGAGCCGCATAACCTTTTTCAGCAATATCGTCCATTCGGCGAGTGCGGATTTGTACTTCTACCCATTGCCCTGTGGTACTCATTACGGTAGTATGTAAAGACTCATACCCATTGGCACGAGGCGTACTAATCCAATCACGTAGTCGTTCAGGACTTGGGCGGTAATAGTCAGTAATGATAGAATACACTTTCCAACAGGCGGCTTTTTCTTCCTCAAAAGGGATATCGTCCAAAATGATGCGAATAGCAAATAAATCATAAATTTTTTCAAAAGGAATTTGTTGTTTTTTCATTTTGGAGTAAATAGAGTATATGGATTTGGGTCTGCCCTTAATAACAAAATTAAATCCCTCTTGCTTCAAAGCCTTTTCAATAGGAGCAATAAAATCTTTGATAAACTTTTCTCTTGCGGCTTTGGTAGCCTGCAACTTACGAGCAATCTCTTCATATACTTCGGTTTCGGTGTATTTGAGATAGAGGTCTTCTAATTCGGATTTTATGGTATAAAGTCCTAATCGGTGAGCCAAAGGAGCATATAAATAACTGGTTTCGTAAGCAATTTTGAGTTGTTTGTTGCGAGGCATATCTGCCAAAGTACGCATATTATGCAATCTATCAGCAATTTTTATCAAAATTACCCTCACATCTTCGGCAAGTGTGAGAAGCACTTTTCTGAAATTTTCAGCCTGCACAGAAATAGAATTACTATCGGTGATATTAGAAATTTTTGTCAAGCCGTCGATAATTTTAGCTATTTTTTTGCCAAACTGCTTTTCAATTTCGGCAAGGGTGATATGCGTATCTTCTACGACATCGTGTAAAAGTGCCGCAACAATTGCTGTGGTTCCCAAGCCAATTTCTTCAACACAAATTTGAGCCACTGCCAAAGGATGATAAATATACGGCTCACCCGATTTTCGCCGCATGTCTTTGTGTGCTTCAGCCGAAAGATGGAAAGCTTTTTTGATGAGTTTGGCATCGCCGTCTTTGAGATAAGGTTTTGCTAAACGCAAAAGTCTCCGATAACGTTTCAGAATTTCTTTCCGCTCCTGCTCCAAGGCATCTTCATTCATAGCAATCATAGCAACAAAGTCATTTCATCAGTTGCTAAATTAGCAAAAAAAATGAAAAATGCAAGTATTTTCAAAAATACTTTGCAGAATGCTTGCTTAATCTTGACTACTTTGAAATAAAGGAGGGGAGGCATACTCAAAGAATTTCAAATCTATCCTTTGATATTTTTGAGCCAAAGCACGCCTAACAACTAAAAGAGGGTTCAATAACTGCTTTCTCCCAAAACACTTTTTCTTTGGTAATAGCTATGAAATTGCCTGCCCATAGAAATAATGAGGATACCGAAATGGCTATTTTCCAATAGAAAAATCCTTCTGTTGTGCAAGATTTTTTTAGATTTTTTCAGGGTCAATGCCTAACTCTCGTAGCTTTTGAGCTAATTTTTCTTTCTCTTGTAAAGTTTTTGTGAGATTTTCTTGGGTTTTATGCAAATTCTCTTGGGTTTTATGAAGGTTCTCTTCTTTTTCAGCCAAAGTTTTTTGAGCTTCTTTCAGCTTCAATTCAGCTTCAGTTAAGATTTGCATAATTTCCGTATAAGTGGCAAATCTTTCTCCTGTGGGGCGATATACGTGCATAGTGCCTTCTTGCTTATCTATTACAAAACGAACCCCCATCAATGGACTTTGCCATTCCTGTTCTACCTCAAAAAACACAAAACCCTCTCCCTTTCGCAACCAAACCATTAGCTCATTCGTATCGGGGTCATAGAAATAATACTCCTGCACCCCATACTTCTGATAGAATAACATCTTTTTGTGCATTTCCAAGGCTGTATTGCTCGGCGAGTTGATTTCAAACACCACTTGCGGCGGGATGTTATCTTCTTGCCATTGCTTGTATGAACCCCTATCCCCTTTCGGTCTGCCAAAAACTACCATCACATCAGGAGCTTTCCTTATAGTTGGCTTGCCTTCCACAGGATACCAAAGTAAATCTCCCGCTACAAAAACATTAGGGTCGCTTGCATACATTGCCTCCAAACCCTCCTTCAAAAGCACTATCCAATTAAATTGCTTGGTGTTATCTGCCATACGCTCTCCGTCTGAGTCAGGATAAATAATTTCCTCCTGTTTATCAAGGTAAGTGGATTTTTTTACTTTCTTTTCCAAAGTTTCCATATTGCACAAGTTTCTCCAAATTTATTAAAACTAACGCAAAAAACAAAGCCTCAACAATTTTCATGTTGAGGCTTGTGGCAATCAATTATTTCTCATCCACCGTTCACGCAGGCGAATCTGCTCCAAAGTAGCCTGCGGATTGATACTGAAAGTTTTAGTTTGCTCGTCAAAAAGAATGCCAATTTTCTCATAATATTCCTTCAAAGGCAAAGGTTCAGCATTTTTTACATAACGATTAAAGAAATCTGCAATTTCGGGATAAGTACGCTTCACGAAAATATCAAACCATTCTTTTTCAGGAAAACTCTTGTTGGGTCCGTATTCTTTGGCAAGTTCGTTGATAACCTCACGATAGCCACGTTTGCCCTGCGAAAGTTCCAAAAGACGAATATCTAAAAGCCCTGCCACCAAAGCCCCACGATTGTAAATGTTGCTGTACTGTTTATGTCCTTCGGGAGTGTAAGATGTAAGACTAATTTTGCTCAAACTATACGTTTTATCAAAGAATCGCTCATCTGTAATCACTTTTCGGCGTAAATCCTTGAAATAATCATCGAGGGTTTTGATACTATAACAAATTTGCATTTTGTGCGAAGCCCATTCGGTAGTGCCTTCGTAAAGCCATAGATGTTCAGAAGGGGTTGGGGTTACAAAATTAAACTTTTCAATAATCTCGCTATGAATGTTCAAAGGCGTTACGATATGAAAAAACTCGTGTGCGGCAATATCGGTCATTCTTTTGCCAAACTCTTCTGTCCAATCTTGCTCTTTGATGATGTATTCAGAACTGTAAGAGTGTTCCCAAGCCCCTGCATTCACATCTTCAAAGAAAAATAAAAAAGTATAACGAGGTACAGGTAAGCCATTCAGAAAGGCATCAGCGGCAACTAACATATTGGTCATTGAGGCAAGTAATTTTTCAGAAGTA
>JANWZC010000188.1 GCA_025054975.1 Raineya sp. | reverse complement strand
TTCCAGAGCCAATAACCCGCAGGAGCAGACATAAAATCAAAAGTCCCTTCGGCGAGAATCTGTTGTTTTTCTTCAGGACTGATGTTTTCAAAACGAGTAGGTGCTACTACACGAGGAGCATTATTTTGCTTGGCGACATGCAGAATACTCACAAAAAATATTGTATTCTTGAAATGTCCCCATTCTTTGCGTTCCCAAGCCAATCTATTTTCCCAACGCAAAGGAGGCATATTGATAATTGCCTCATTATTTTTCCTCACAAAAGCATGCAAATACGAAAATTTACTTTGCCAACTCCAACGTCCTTGTTGATATTTTTGATTCACATCAAAGCCCCTCAAAACTACATCTCTTTGCACATAACTAAACACCGGAAAATAGCCTTGAATCGTCAGACGTATGTCGGTGGGCGTGGCATAAATGAAATTATCAATCCAGTTGTAAAACGGACTAATTTCCCATTGCCAATGTTTATTCTGAAAGTTGAGCGAACTAATCCATTTGTAAGATTTTTCAATAGCAAATGATTTGTCGGGATTAAGCGAGCCTACTTCGTAAAGCAATCCTTCCTGAATATTGCCGATTCCCAAATGCAACCCCTGACTAAAAAGTTCGGCTGTGTGTGGCGGGCGAAAAGTAGTAGCTATGTTTGTTTTGAATGTAAAATTTTTCCACTTGCGGTATAAATATCCCAAAGTTGCTGTTCCCCAATGAAATTGATAGTTAGGCGTAAGGCGAACTCGGTTGCGTGAGGTTCGCACTTCGGTATGGCGAAAATCATAGCGTAAGCCCCATTCTATTTCGTAATTAGGTTTTACTAAGCGTTCTATCCAAAAAATACCTTGCGAAAAGTTTGTAAAATTGGGTAATAAAGGAGCAACACCTGTACCTGGAACATTGTAATTATCTTGCCAAAGTGTATTGATACCTACTGAACCTTGAAAGTTTTTCCAAGCGTGATGCTCTAAAACAGCATCAAAAGTGTGAGTTTGAAGTTGTAAGGAAAGTGAAGGAATAGCGGAGCGTCCTGCTCGGCGAATATCGTACTCCTTGCGGTCGTTGAATTGCAGGGCGTACTGCATGGAAAGTGAGCCGAGATGATTGAATTGGATTTTACTGCTCAATTTTCCCAAATAATGCACAATTTTCTGGCGAGGAGCATTGATGGTATAGGTAAAAGGTGCTATATACCAAGGTTCAGAGCGATTAATGGAGATTGCCAAATCATTGATATTGCCTGTATGAGCGGCACGTAAAATACCCACATCAGCATCGTAGCGGCTCAAATAGGCTTGTACTTGCCACTTGGAGCGTTCTATGCCCAAAGTAGTTGAAAAATTGAGTTCTTGCGTGCCTGTATTAGAAAGCACATACGTAGGCGAGTGAAAATCACCTCCTTTTTTTGCCGAGCCTTGCCAACGCCAAGCCCAACCTTTGCCAAAGGCTTTTTCCATTTGCAAAGCAAGATTTCCCATTCGGTTGTTACTATGCCCAATTATGTAGGCTTTGCCGTGAAGTTTTTTTTCGGTGGGTAATGGCAAAGGGTTCAAAATAACTGCACCCGCCATAGCATCAGAGCCATAACGCACACCTGTCGCTCCTTTCACAACACTGACCTGCTCTGCGGAAAAAACATCTATTTCAGGAGCGTGTTCTTCGCCCCATTGTTGTCCTTCTTGACGTATGCCATTGTTCAAAATCATTATTCTTTGCGAGTGTAACCCGTGAATGATAGGTTTGCTAATGCCTACTCCTGTATTGAAAGTATAAACCCCTGTAATGCCTTTCAGAACTTCTCCCAAAGTTTTCCCTCTTGTAAGTTCCAGTTCCTGACGAGTAAGTGAATTTTGAGTTTGTGTAGAAAGAACATTCTCCAAAGCACCTATTACCTCTACTTCTGCTATTGCTTGATTATCAATTTGCAAGAAAATATCCTTGTGCCAATGCTCATCTTTCCTGCTGATTTCCAGTTCTATTTGCAAAGGCAAAAAACCCTCTTTTTCCAGAAAAATTTGATATTTCCCTTCACACACAGAGGTCAATTCAAACTCACCTTCATCATTAGTTTGCAAAATCTTTCCCAAAGGCTCAATTTTTATCTGCACTCCCAACAAAGAAATTTTTGTATTTTTCTGATAGATGTGTCCGTGTATGCTACCTGTGCATTGTGCAAATATTCTGCCCCAACACAAACCAAAATAAATTATCCAACAATATTTCATCTTCTTTTTTCAACTTTGTTGCAAAAATAGTAATTACGCAACAATGTTGCAAAAGAAAATTCTATTTTTTTCAGAAAATACCACAAATGACGTATTTTTTTTAGGTTACCTATGGTTATTTTTGTATTAAGAAAGTTTTGTTAAACAGGAATTGAACCTTATGCGAATTTTGTTTATTTTAATGTTTTTGAGTTTGGTATTTAGCACTTGCCAGAAACCTCCTCTGAAAACAGCCACTAATGGCGAAATCTCCGATTGTGGTGGGCTTGATGATGGGCGTTTCACGATTGGGGCAAATGGTATTCGCCTGATGTATGGCTTTCCGATACCTGCTTCTACTTCACATTTTGTTGTGAAGGTGGGTGATAAATTTGCCAGTAATTACGGCAGATTACCCGGTGTAAAGAAAATTTGTACCAAAAAGAAATTCAAAGTAGTGGGCAACCGCAAATTTAGCGAAATGGAGTTCAAATTTGAGGGAATTACCATTACGCAAAGGCTTATTCCTGTTGATGATAGCCTCAAAGAAACTGATAGCCTTTCTCCTGCTCGCTACTACCTGATTGAATACGAATTTGAAAACAACAAAGTAGAACCTCGTGAGGTAGCCTTTCAGTTACTTATTGATAACATGATTGCCGATAACGACGCCCCCAAACTTGACGGAGACGGCACTATGGTTGATGTAGAAACCAAATATGTAGGCAATCAAGTACCTAAACAAGTATTTTTATACCGAAAAGCCCGTGATTTAAGCGACCACACCGCTGAAATTCTCACTGCTAAAGAAAAAGCCGTTAAACCCGATGAATTAGCGATTGGCAGGTGGCCTTATTTTCATAAGATTGTTTGGGATTACACCCCATGCAATTGCCCTTACACCGATGCCGCTGTGATTATGCGTTGGAATTTGCAGACACTTGCATCAGGGCAAAAAAGGCGTGTAGGGGTGTATTATGGCATGGCTCGTAAAACAGGCAAAAGCCCCAGTCAAGATGTAGTGCATTTACAAACTGCTTTCAGCGAAAATATTTCTATGCGTTTGTTTGCAGATACCGCTTATTTCGATAACGCCAGTGCTGTTCTTTCCAAAGATTTCACCAATCGCATTGACCAAATTTTGCAAGGAAGAGATGTTAGAAAAGTAATAGGTGTGTTGGTAGAAGGACACACAGATGCCAAAGGTACTGATGAAGCCAATGTAGAATATTCTCGCAAAAGAGCGAAATCTGTAATGGATTATTTGGCTAAAAAAGGCATACCTCATGAAAAAGTTGTTCCCAAAGGGTACGGTGAAATGTATGCCCTACAAACTACCGAAGCAGAAACCAATGGCAATCCCAAAGATAGAAAAGCAGTGATTATTATGTATCTTGCAGAATGAACGAAGTTTTTTTCTATAAACCTAATAAGTTTTTCATTCGTGCAAAAGGTACTTTCATAGATTTTTAAGGCACTTTCGTCAATTTTGTAATAAAAAATTTGAAAACCTATTTAACTTTACTCCCACATAAAGCAACAGAAAAGATAAGTGTTTTGTAGTTGAAAAAGTGGCTTTCATTTTGAAGGTCATTTTTTTTATTTTTGCAGAAAAGAAATTTTATGGGCTATTTGTACATTTTTCTGACAATCATTCTCACTGTGTATGGACAACTTATTTTGAAATGGCGTTTGAATCTCAAAGGGGCAATGCCTGAAAGTTGGGGAGCAAAATTGCAGTATTTTTGGGAGATTATTTGGGATTTTTGGGTGATAAGTAGCTTTGCTTCGGCATTTTTAGCAAGTTTCACTTGGATAGCCGCACTCACCAAATTTGATTTATCTTTTGCTTATCCATTCACAAGTATTGCTTTTGTGTTAGTGCTGTTTTTGAGTTATTATTTTTTTGCCGAACCGCTTTCTTGGCAAAAAATTGCAGGCACATTGCTGATAGTAGCAGGTATTATTTTGCTGGCTCAGAGCAAATGATTTTTTCAAAACTTTGTGTTTCGGGTTGGTAGATGTAAAGATTGCGAAAACCTCGTTGCAAGGTTAATTTTTTGAGTTCATCAAGACTAAAACCCTGTAACCAGGTTTTTTCTCGCAAAGAATGGTCGTAGTAGCCATAACCATAAGCCCCTACCTGATATTTTGGGTGAGGCAAACCACTTAAAAGAGCTAATCCCGAAATACTTGCTAAAAACATTCCATCTTGGGTAGCATAAATGGTTTCCCATTGCGGAAAATGAACTTTATGAAAAGGAATATACAATAAAGCCTCTTTTTTTTCAGCCACAGGCAAACTATCTAATTCAGCAATTTTTCGCATAAATTTGTAATAGTCATTTTTCTGCAAGTTGATTTGCAAGCTATCGCTGAAAAGTTTTTTAGCTTTTTGCCAATTAAATTGAAAAGGATTTAGCAAATATTTTACTACATCTCTTTTTTCAAAAGAAAGTTCTTCATCACCAATTTTCATTATTTTTTTACGAGCTTCTAAATTTCCCTTCCAAGAATTATAGAAATTACCTCCATACATTTTCAAGAAAAATAAAGCAAGTATCGGTAAGAAAATCATTTTGAAATTTCGAGGTATTTTTTCAAAGTTTTCTGTGATTAGAGTAATATACGCTATCAATAAACTCAAAGCCAAGAATCTGTGTACACTTA
>JANWZC010000187.1 GCA_025054975.1 Raineya sp. | reverse complement strand
AGTTGCTCATTTTAATCTCAAACGAGAAAAAGTGGGTAATTTCCCAACTGAAATGTGCAAACACTTTTTCAAATCTTTTTCAGACACCGCTCTTTGCAATTTGCACATATCCACACACGGCGAAAATGACCACCACATTATTGAAGCCACTTTCAAAGCCTTTGCCAAAGCCCTGCGGCAAGCTATTCAAATTGAACACCAAGATATTCCTTCTACCAAAGGAGTAATTTAGGTTTAGACCATCAGACACAAGACATTAGACGCAAGACAAGGGGGATTTTCTCCCTTTTTTCTTTGGTTAAGTTCAAAAAAATCTTGGATAAGTTCAATTTTGAAAAATTTTTTAGCGAAAATTAAAATTTTAGCGAAATTTCGCTTGACTTTTATTTTTCGCTGAATTATCTTTGTAACAGATTTCCATATGAAAAAGTGTTTTACAAGAATATGGTTGAACCCCAAACCAATTTCACAATGACACGTCAAGAAAAAATCAATGCTTTATTAAATGATTGGGCAAGCAATCCTCGCTGGAAAGGCATAGAACGCCCTTACACTGCCGAAGATGTTGTAAAACTTTCAGGTTCTTTACAAATTGAATACACACTGGCTCGTAAAGGAGCAGAAAAACTTTGGAAAAAACTTCATTCTCAACACTATGTAGCGGCTCTGGGGGCTTTGACAGGCAACCAAGCTATTCAAGAGGCACAAGCAGGTTTAGATGCGATTTATTTGAGTGGTTGGCAGGTAGCTGCTGATGCAAACTTGGCAGGTGAAATGTATCCCGACCAAAGTTTATATCCTGCTGATAGTGTGCCTGCGGTTGTCAGACGTATCAATAAGGCTCTTATACGTGCCGACCAAATTCAGTATCTCACAGGAGAAGGTAATGTAGATTACTTTTTGCCTATTGTTGCTGACGCTGAAGCAGGTTTTGGAGGTAACCTGAACGCCTACGAACTGATGAAAATGATGATTGAAGCAGGTGCCGCAGGCGTGCATTTTGAAGACCAACTTTCTTCAGCTAAAAAATGCGGACATTTGGGAGGAAAAGTATTAGTACCTACTCAAGAAGCTATTCAGAAACTTATAGCGGCTCGCTTGGCAAGTGATGTGTTGGGTGTTCCTACAATCCTTATTGCCCGCACCGATGCCGATGCCGCCAACTTGCTCACCAGCGACATTGACCCCCGCGACCAAGCATTTATTACAGGAGAGCGTAGCAGTGAAGGATTTTACTACGTGAAATGCGGCATTGAACAAGCCATTAGTCGTGGGCTTTCATACGCTCCATATGCCGACTTACTCTGGATGGAAACCAGTCACCCTGACCTTGGAGAAGCCCGTGAATTCGCACAAGCTATTCACGCTCGATATCCAGGTAAATTGCTCGCTTACAACTGCTCACCTTCATTCAATTGGGCGGCTAAACTCTCTGAAAAAGAAATGCTCACTTTCCGTGAAAACCTTGCCGATTTGGGATACAAGTTTCAATTCATTACCCTCGCAGGTTTCCATGCTCTTAATACCAGCATGTTTGAATTAGCCCTTGCCTACAAAGAAAAAGGTATGGCAGGTTATTCAGAACTGCAACAAAGAGAGTTTGCTCTACAAAGCAAAGGCTTCAAAGCCGTAAAACATCAGTCTTTTGTGGGAGTGGGCTACTTTGATAGTGTCCAAGAAGTTATCACAGGGGGAGAAACTTCTAC
The DNA here is from genome assembly GCA_025054975.1 of Raineya sp. Lineage (GTDB taxonomy): Bacteria > Bacteroidota > Bacteroidia > Cytophagales > Thermonemataceae > Raineya. The sequence continues at coordinate 3,282 of JANWZC010000187.1, read as the reverse complement.
GGTGGCTCTCAAAGGCTCTACCGAAGAAGCACAATTCAAGCACTAAACATAAACAGATTGCGTTGTTTCTACACCAAAAGTTCTCGCCTTTGGCGGGAATTTTTGTTTTTAGGCTATATTGCCTTCAAAATAGTTTCCATTTTTAACAAAGTTTCGTTCCATTCCTTTTCAGGATTGGAATTAGCTGTAATACCTCCGCCTGCGTACAAATAGGCTTCCTGCAAAGTAGATAATAATTGCATACAACGCAAATTCACAAAAATATGAGTTTCGTTTTCAATATTCACAGGACCCAAGAAACCGCTGTAAAATTCTCGGTCATAGCCTTCGTAAGTTCGGATAAATGACAAACTCTCTTCTTTGGGCATACCACAAACCGCCGAAGTAGGATGTAAAAGTCCTAGCATTACTTGCCAAAGATGTGGATAATGCACTTCGTTGAGATTTACCCAAAAATCTGTGCGTAAATGCACTAAATTCCCTGCTTGTATGGTTTTAGGACCGTCTTCCTCAAACTCCCGCAAACGAATTTTTTTGAAAGCATTGATAATGTAACGACTGACAAGTGCTTGTTCTTCTATTTCTTTTTGTGTCCAAGTGATTTCAGAAAGATTTGCTCCTGCTTGATATTTTTGCGTTCCTGCCAATGCCATCGTACGAAAAATATTGTTTTTATCCACACTCACCAAGATTTCAGGGCTTGCTCCTATCCAAATGTTGTAGTTTGGTACATATATCGCTGAGACAAATGCCGAAGGATACAACAAACAAAGATTTTGGAAGATTTTTGAAACAGATACAGGTTGAGCAAAATTCACTTTTTCTTTGCGAGAAAGCACTACTTTTTGAAATTCTTTTTGCTCAATAGCACGAATAGCCTGTTGAACTAAATGTGTATGCTGTGTATGTAGTCCATGCCTATCAGGCAAAAAAACTTCATTAGTGGTAGAATGATTGATGTTTTGAGGAGAGAAATTTTTATTTCTCAAGAAAAGACTTTCGGCTTCTGATAAAATTTGAGCAGAATTACAATAAAAATCAGCTTTGAGGAAAAGATTTTTTTGCAAATTTTCATTTTCAAAAGGACTAAATAAAAATCCTTTCTTTTCGTTCCAGGCACCTATCTGCAAAGGTTGAGGGATAATTTCCGCCGAAAAATCAATAAGGCAGTGTATTACAGCACTATTGGGCAGACGCCACAATACTGTGGCATAGCCTTCGTGTAATGCCCATTCAAATAGCTGTTCTTGAAAAGAGGTAGCTTGTTGTGTGTATGTACGTATAAGAGTTTCCAAATTTTTTCTTTGCAAAACAACTTAATCCCAAGAAAAGTTTGCTGTAACAGATAAGTCTTTTCTACAAAAAAGAAATTTGTTAAATTGCTCATCCTTCTTATGCAAAGCATTGAAAAGCAGTCAAACTTTTATGGCATTTGTGAAAATGCTCTCATTCAAGCTGTTTGCAAGTTTATTTGCGGATGCTCAAAGGTTTTATTTTTTTCTTGGAAACATCAAAGAGACTATCTTCTACTTTTGTACGTTTAATTTCCAGAGCAAAGTAAGTTACACGGAATCCAGGATACAAGAACACAAAACGTAAAGGTACATAACCCATTTTAGCAAAAATTTCGTTGTTGTTATTCATTTTGAAATTTTTGAGAAAATCGGGATGTAGAGGATAGTTCTTGCTGTAATAAAACATTCTTCCTCGCACTTGTTGCTCACGAATAAATTTGGATTTGACGGTTAGCAACTCACAAGGTTCTCCTAACACGCTTACTTGACTTTTTTTTGTATTCATTTCAATAATTACTTCATTTTCAAGGTTTGCACTACTACTGAATAGTGTGTCGTTTTTAGGATATTTATCATAAAGGGTGGCGGTGTTGTTGATGTAAATTTGATACTCTCGTCTGCAATTTTCAAATTGCCAATGATAATTTCCCCCTTTGATATAAAGAGTAGATTTATTACCGAAGTCATAAGCTATAAATACATCATTTTTCTGTAGAGTAGTATCAGTGATTTCTACTCTGTGAGCATATTTGATGTAACCTTCAAAAATTTGGGCTTGAGCAAAAATTGCACAAACCCATAGAAAAATTATCAAAAAACACTTTTTCATATGATTTTTTAAGGATATTCTACAAACTTAATGCCAAATTTTTGCAAAAGTATTAAGCAATTTTTCTACAGATGCTTTACATTGACAAGCAACCATAACAAAAAGCCTCAAATTTGTATAATTTGAGGCTTTTTGTAGAGGGAGAGGGATTCGAACCCCCGGACCCCGTAAAGAGGTCTGCGGTTTTCAAGACCGCCGCAATCGACCACTCTGCCATCCCTCTAAATGGGGCAATTTTTTATTTGAGTGTGCAAAGGTATTGCTTTCTATTGAGTTTTGCAAATTTTTAAGCAAAAAATTGAAATCTCCCAAAAACTTTCAATTTTGCAACTTTTCCTTTTTACTTTTTGTAAAGGTGATATATGAGTTCATAGATAGAGCCACCCTCAATGAACATAGCTCCAATCAACCAAATTACAAAAATAGTCGGTACTAAAATTGCATAGACTAAACCTTTTACTTCGTGTCTTAGGTGCATGAATTCTGCCACAATATAAAAGGCTTTCACCAAAGTCATTAGTACGAAAATAGAAGTTCTCAACGCTCCTGCGGGCATTGTAAAAGCAAGTAAAAACTCTAATGCAGTAACTACAAATAAAATCCAGAAGGTTCTCCAAATAATTTTTGTTTGTGGTTTAGGATATTGCCCAGGAGGTACATTTTCATAAACGTAAGCCATAACTCTTAAAATTTTATGATTGATTACTTACACTAAATAAAAGAAGGTGAACACAAAAACCCAAACTAAATCTACAAAGTGCCAATATAAACCAACCTTTTCTACCATTTCATAGTTTCTGCCAGGGCGGTCATAAATACCCATCGCTACATTGTAGAAAACAATCAAGTTGATAAGTACTCCGCTAAATACGTGAAATCCGTGAAATCCCGTAATAGTGAAGAAACAGAAAGCGAAAGGAGCAGGACCATATTCATTGATAAAGAGATTTGCCCCATGAATAGTTTGTTTTACCCACTCTCCATTCATCCATACATCTCTTACTGCTCCCTTATCTGTACCTGTGATAAAGTGTGTCCATTCCCAAGCCTGACAACCCAAAAAAGTCAATCCTCCTAAAATTGTCCAAAGCATCCATTTTTCCACATCGGCTCTATGCCTACGATGCCCTGCCTCTACGGCAAGTACCATAGTTACAC
>JANWZC010000186.1 GCA_025054975.1 Raineya sp. | reverse complement strand
GTCCCACATTTCTTTATCGGCAATGAGGCAATGCTTGATAATTTCAGCAAAACCTGCACGTAATTCTTTTTCAGGTAAGGTTTGTAAAAATTTTGTATCAATAAAAATAGCTTTGGGGTGAGCAAAAACACCAATTTGATTTTTGTAATGCTCAAAATCAATACCTGTTTTACCACCTATGCTGGCATCTACTTGTGCGAGCAAGGTAGTTGGAATTTGTATGAAATCAATGCCTCTTTTGTAGGTAGCGGCACAGAAGCCCCCCAAATCACCAATGACACCGCCTCCCAAGTTGATACAAAGGGCATTTCTATCTAATTGTTGAGCCGTTAGGGCTGACCAAACCTGCTGAGCTGTTTGGAGATTTTTATATTTTTCACCCGCAGGTATCTTCAAAATAACTGCTTTCTCTTGCAAAAAATCAATTTTGGGCAAACAATATTGAGCGGTATTTTCATCGCAAAGCACAAAAATTCGGCTATAATTCTGCTTTGCAAGCCAATCTTTTAGGGCATCTTGAATGCTGTCCGTGCAAAAAATGATGTTCTCCACGTTTAGTAGTGTTTTTGACAAGATAAAATTACAACATTTTTGCTTTCAAACGTACTAAAAAGAATTTTCTTGCCCAAAATTTTAACATTTTCGGACTGAAAACTGAAAAATTACTCTGCTTTTTTTTACATTTTTTTTCTTTCTGCTTTATGGAATTTTTGCTAAACTTACATCTTACAAGAAAAAACGTAATTTTATGAAAAGGCTCTCTTGTATTCTTGTTTTTTTGTTTGCTCTCGTTCAAGCTAATCAGGCACAAATTATGTACGAAAGTTTATGGAAAAAGGTAAATGAAGCCGAAGGAAAAGGCTTACCCGAAACGGCTCGCAAAGTAGTAGAAGAAATCTACACCCAAGCGAAAAAAGAAAAAAATAATGCTCAACTTGTAAAAGCTGTAATTCATCGCCTCAAATATTATGAAGCCAAAGAAGAAAAAGATGTGGTAAAAGCTCTTTGGGAGCTAAAAAATGAAGCCGAAAAAAGTGATTTCCCCACCAAAAATCTGCTGTATTCTATGCAGGCAGAAATTTTTTGGAAATACTACCGAGAAAATCGTTGGCAGTTTTCGCAAAGAACTCCAATGCAAGAAAATCCCGAAGATATAGAAACTTGGACTATTGCTAAAATCACCGAAGAAACTCGTAGGTACTTTCTGCTTTCCCTGCAAAATCCTATTCAACTGCAACAAGTGAAAGTAGATGTTTTTGATGAAGTTATTAACAAAGGCGGAAGTGATGCAAGAACTTTGCGTCCTACGTTATACGATTTTTTAGCTTGGCGAGCTATCAATTTTTTTCAAAATCAGGAAGCCGAAGTTACAAGACCTTTCTATTACTTTCAAGTAGATAAAGCCGAATATTTTGCTCCTGCGAGCGAATTTATCAAACTCAACCTGCAAACCAAAGATGAAGATTCTTTTGATTTCACTACGCTCAAACTTTATCAAGAGTTACTCAAAATCAATCAAAATAGCTCCAAAGACCTGTATTTGCACATAGATTTAGAGCGTCTGAAATTTGTGTATAAAAACGCTGTTTTGCCACAAAAAGATGATTTGTATTTGCAGGGATTAGAGAAAATGAAGCAAATCTATGCAGGTAGCGAGGAATTGCCTTTTGTATATTACGCCATAGCGGCATTTTGGTATGAAAGAGGCAATAAATACAATCCTGAAAAAGGCAATCAGTTTCAAATGGATTTGAAAAAGGCTAATCAGGTTTGTGAAGAGGCTATTCAGAAATTTCCTAATGCCAAAGGTACAATCAACTGCAAAAGTTTGCAATACAATATTTTGCATAAGGAAGTAGCACTCCAAATGGAACAAACCGAACCTTCCAATACACCTTTCAAGGCACTGCTGACTTATCGGAACTTTGATAAATTACATTACAGGCTTTTCAAAATCGATAGAAACGAAGTAGAACAAAAACGCCGTGAGCAACGAAAAAATTACAACGACTATCAAGAACGTCAATTTTTAACTTTCTTTTTGAGCAAAAAGCCTATTCGTACAGGCTTGTTCAACCTGCCTAATTTGCAAGACTTTCAGAAGCATCGCACCGAAATAGCTTTTGAAGGTTTGCCCACAGGGGATTATATGCTTGTGGTAAGTGAAAAAAATAATTTTACTTTGGAAAAAGATAATGCCATTGCTTACAACTTTTTCACCATTTCCGATATTGCCTATATTCACAAGCCACTCCCGAGCGGACAAACAGATATTTACACACTTCACCGCAAAACAGGCGAACCTTTGCCGAATGTGCAAGTAGAGGCTTTTTCGTATAGATATAACAATGCTCTTGGGTATTATCAAAGAATTTCCAAAGGGAATTTCCAAACCGATAGCAAAGGATTTCTACGTTTGCCTTATCTAATGAAGCCTGAGCGTGGATACTATGGAGGAAATTTGGATTTGGATTTCAAAACTTCCCAAGATTTTCTTTCAACACAAGAAATAGACGATAGCCATTATTACGGCAGTTTATACCAAAATGTTTTTCAAGAGCCACAACCCACGAGCCGAACACTTTTTTTCTTGGATAGAGCTATTTATAGACCAGGACAAACCATTTATTTCAAAGGTTTGGTTATCAGCCAACAAGGTAAGGAAAATAAAATTTTACCTAATACGTCTGTGGTGGTTACCTTTTTTGACGTAAATCGTCAGCAAGTTGCACAAAAAACTTTTGTTACCAACGAATACGGTACTTTCCATGGCTTTTTTACTGCTCCGCAAAATGGCATTACAGGGCAAATGAGCCTTTTTTCAAGCATTAACGGAAATGTTTATTTCTCGGTAGAGGAGTACAAACGTCCTAAATTTGAAGTCAAATTTGAGCCTTTGAAGCAAGCCTATCGTTTGGGCGATGAAGTAATAGCCGAAGGTAAAGCCCAAGCCTATTCAGGAGCTAATATTGATAATGCCCAAGTAAAATACCGAGTAGTACGCAAGGCAGAATTTCCGTTTTGGTGGTGGCGTTGGTACGGCTATTACCCCGAAAGCCCCGAAGTAGAAATAACCAACGGCGTAACTAAAACAGATGAGAATGGTGTTTTCAAAATCAAATTCACCGCTATTCCCGATTTAAGCGTAGATAAAGCCTCTGAACCTATTTTCAATTATGTAGTCTATGCCGATGTAACCGACCTGAACGGCGAAACACATAGCAATCAAATTACCGTGAAAGTAGGTTACAAAACCTTGCAAATTGGCATTTCGCTCTTGGACATTAACCAAGACAGGTGGGAGGGCAAACCCATCAAAATTGAAACCACTAACCTTATGGGCGAATTTGAACCTGCACAAGGCGAAATTCGTATCCATAAGCTGAAAAATCCTGCTAAAACTTTCAAAAAGCGTTTATGGGCAAAACCTGATGTGCATATACTTTCCAAAGCCGAATTTGAACAAATGTTCCCTACTGAAGTCTATCAGAATGAAGATAATCCCGCTTTTTGGGAGAAAGAAAAAAGCGTTTTCCACTTGAATATTAACACAAGAGAAAAGAAGGAATTTGACCTCAAAGATGTAAAAAAATGGGAGCAAGGTACTTATCTTATTGAAATGGTTGCGACTGATAAGTTTGGGCAAGAGGTTCGCACAAGAAATTATTTTGAGGTATTTTCGGAGAAAGCTAAAAATCCTGCTTCTAACACAAACTTACTCGTAAAACCTCTCAAAATAAGTTATGAAGTAGGGGAGACTGCTCAGATTCTGCTGGCAAGTTCTAATAAACAGAAGGTTTTGTATGAAATTTTGTATGATAAGGAAACAGAACTAACTCAATGGCTCAATTTCGACAACGAGCAGAAAGTTTTGCAAGTGCCTGTGAAAGAAGCTATGAAAGGAGGTTTTTTCGTTATGGCGGTTAGTATTTACAACAACCGACTTTACAATGAACAGAAGTTTGTAGATATTCCTTATAGCGAAAAAGAGTTGGAAGTGATTTTTGAAACTTATCGTGATAAACTTTTGCCTGGCGAGCAAGAAGAATGGCGTTTGCGTATCAAGGGTAAAAAGGCTGATAAAATCGCCGCTGAAATGGTCGCTACGCTCTACGATGCCTCGCTTGATGCGTTCATGGCAAATGAATGGAATGCTAATTTTTGGCGAAAAAACTATTTGTTTGGGGTTTGGAGTAGCCAGCCCGATTTCAGAATCAAAAGTTTTAGAGTACAAGAATATGCTTGGAATCCCAAAGGGACGTATTTTTCTTATGATTTTGATGATTTGAATTGGTTTGGGTATAGCTATTACTACTACAACGCTTATGGAAGGCAAAGGGGGGGATTAACAAGAGATGGCGTTGTTCAAAGAGCTATGGCTTCTCCTAAAAAAATGAGTAGAGAAGAGGGTTTATTTGATATAGCAGTATCAGAAAAATTTGAGCCTGAAAGTGAAGAAACTATTGATGATACAAACGAGCACGGTTTGAAAAAGGATGCTGCAATGCGAAGTGGTACAGAAGAAAAAAAGAACAAAGAAACCGATGATATTCAAGTTCGTAAAAATTTCAATGAAACTGCCTTTTTCTATCCCGAATTGCGAACCAACGAAAAGGGCGAAATTATCATCAAATTCACCGTTCCCGAAGCCCTAACACGTTGGAAAATGCTCGGCTTTGTGCATACTAAAGACTTGGCTTATAGTTTGGTACAAAATACATTAGTTACGCAAAAAGACTTAATGGTTGTACCTAATCAACCTCGTTTTTACCGAGAAAATGACGAAATGGTATTTGCCGTAAAAATCACCTCACTTGCCGAAGCCGAACTCAAAGGTGAAGCACAATTAGAATTTTTTGATGCGATTTCAGGGAAAAAAGTCAATCTAATTACAAGAGAAAGTGTAGGGGCAAAGTCTTTTGCCATAAAGCCTGGTCAAAGTCAGAATGTAGAATGGAAAATTCGTATTCCTGAGGGTTTGCAGGCTCT
>JANWZC010000185.1 GCA_025054975.1 Raineya sp. | reverse complement strand
TTAGAAAAGGCAGGTGTCAATTTTTCCAGAGTATTTGGCATACTTACTCCTTCAATGGCAAATAAACTCCAGATGCCCCAAGGTGAATTTCTTGCCACAGGGGTTTCTATTGTGATGCACCCTTATAGCCCTATGGTACCAATCATTCATATGAATGTACGTTACTTTGAAGTACAAACCTCTGAAAATCAAACTATTTACTGGTTTGGTGGAGGTATTGACCTTACCCCACACTACATTGACCGAGAAGATGCCCGTTTCTTTCATCAAAAACTTAAAGATGTTTGCGATAAGTATCATCATCAATTTTATCCACGTTTCAAGGAATGGGCAGATGATTATTTTTTCATCAAACATCGCAACGAAACAAGAGGCATTGGAGGCATTTTCTTCGACAGACTGCAAGAAAATGAAGAAATCAGCAAAGAAAAACTTTTTGAATTTGTCCTTGATGTAGGAAAAAGTTTTGTTCCTATTTATACCCACTTGATTGAAAAAAATAAAAACAAACCTTTTGGCGACAAAGAAAAACAATGGCAACTTATTCGAAGAGGACGTTATGTAGAATTTAATTTGGTGTATGATGTAGGTACAAAGTTCGGACTTGAAACAAATGGCAGGATTGAGTCAATTTTAATGAGTTTGCCCAAGCAAGCTGAATGGCATTATTGTTTTGAACCCGAACCTAACTCAAAAGAAGCTGAAACCCTTGCCTTACTTCAAAAAGGAATAAACTGGCTTTGAAAGTTGTGTCAATGAATTGCCGAAAAAAATTGAGCTTTATACCCTTTTTCTTTGAGCGTTCTGTGGTTTTTATTACCAAGCATTATATTTCACTTGTTATTGAGTATAACCGAAGTTATTACTTATCGTAGCAAGTACACTCAACACACTCAAAGAGGGTCTTGATAATTTTCTACTACAAAAGCACTTTTCATTTAGCATATTTTTCACTGAAAATCTAAAATTTCTTAACTTTGCTTAAAGTTTCCACATATGATTAGTACGATTTTGTTTCTTTCTATTCCCTTGGTAGCGATTATCGGGCATTACTACGTGAAGATTAAACGTATAGAATTAGAGAAAAACAACATTTCTGATAAAGACCGCCAAAACATTGATTTTCTTTTGCAGGAAAATGAAAAATTGCGTCAGCGGGTTGAAAATTTAGAGCAAATCATTACAAGTATAGAGCCAGATTTACTCTCCTTGCGACCTTATCAAAAAGAAGATAATCTACAAAAACAAGTAGAAGAACTAGCTCGGAAATTGAGAAATGAGTAATTTTTAATGAAAATTTGTTTTTCGGTTTGAATTTTTGCATTTTTGCGTCCCAAATCCACAGTGATGGAAAATGTAAGTCAGTTGAAGGAGTTTTTGGCTACACCTAAAAATATTGTAATTACTACACACTACAAACCTGATGCCGATGCTTTAGGTTCTTCTTTGGGGTGGGCAGGCTATTTGAAAAAACTAGGACACAATGTCAAAGTGATTTCTCCAAGCGATTATCCGAAGTTTTTGCATTGGATACCGGGCAATGATGAAGTCATTATTTACAACACTCAAAATACTGCCGAAATAGAACAAGCTGTCAAGAATGCTGACTTACTATGTTATTTAGACTTTTCGTGTTATCCTCGTTTGGAAGAGATTGCTCCTATTTTTCAGAGTGTCAATGGTTCTACAAAGACTTTACTCGTAGATCATCATATTAACCCTTCTATTCAAGCTACTTTTAGCTATCATAACACCAAAGCTGCTGCTACGGCTCAACTTATTTACGAACTTATCAGCGAACTGGGCGATAAAGATAAAATTGATGTATCTATTGGGGAGGCATTATACGCAGGCATACTCACGGATACTGGCTCTTTCAAGCACCCCTCTACCACACGCAGAGTGCATGAAATTGCAGGCGAACTCATTGATATTGGCGTCAATACTACCAAAGTGCATAATCGCATCTATGATTGTAACTCCGAGCAAAGATTGCGTTTTTTGGGTTATGTTTTAAGCCAAAAACTAGTAGTTTTGCCTGAATATCGTACTGCTTACATTACTGTTACAGCTGATGAACTTAAACGCTTTCATTCGCAAACAGGAGATACCGAAGGCGTAGTGAATTATGCTTTATCTATTGAGGGAATTGTTCTTGCAGCCATTATGATTGATAGAGGCGAAAATATCAAACTTTCTTTTCGTTCTGTGGGTGATTTTTCGGTTAATGACCTTGCTGCTGAATATTTTAATGGCGGGGGACATAAAAACGCCGCAGGAGGTACCTCTTATTTGAGTTTAGAAGAAACTGAAAAAAAATTTTTAGAAATCATCAAGGCTAAAAAAGATGAACTTTTAAGCATACAAATGTAATTTAACCTTTTCAAATCAAATCGTATGAAACATTTGAACTTTTACTCAGTCTTAATGTCTTTTTTGATATTTTTTGCTTGTGAAAAACCTCGCAAAACCGAAAACAAAGAAGAAAAACTGCCTTCGGGAGTAATTTTCCAAATAATTAACCGCAATCCTAATGGTGAAAAACTCAAAGAAGGAGATTTTGTGCAAATGCACTTAATCAGCAAAGTGGATACCATTGAAGTAGATAACACTTATCAACGGGCTAAAATTGATACTAATTTCAGAAATGGCTTTACGCTGCAAGTAAAAACTGAAAAAGGTATGCCTACGGAGGTTTTGCCTTTCTTGCAGGTAGGTGATAGTGTAAAAATTAAAATCTCTCTCGACACTCTTGTAAGAAGGTATCCCTATTTTGACCAATTCGCTCAACAACTTCAAGGCAAAAAGAATGTGTTTTTTGAATATTTTGTAAAAGTTACGGGCAGGAAAACCAAACAACAGGTGCAAAAAGAACAACAAGAAGCCGAAAGAAAACAACAAGAAAATTTGAAAAAGAAAGAAGACGAAGAAATTGCCAAATTAGAGGCTTATCTCAAAGAAAACAAGTTAGATATGCAAAAAACAGCTTCGGGTTTGTATTACAAAATCACGAAAAATGCTCCCAACAATCCGCAAGCCAAGCCTTATGATACTGTGGTGGTACATTATACAGGAAAATTTTTAGATGGCAAGGTTTTTGATAGCTCTTTGAACAGAAATGAACCATTTCAGTTTGTTTTGGGAATGGGTAGTGTTATTAAGGGTTGGGATGAAGGTATTGCTTTGCTTCGCAAAGGAGAAAAAGCACAATTGCTTATTCCTTCTAAACTAGGCTATGGAGCTATGGGAGCAGGAAGCACTATACCTCCTTTCAGTACCTTGCTTTTTGAAGTAGAGTTGCTTGATATCAAGCCAAACAAGGAAGCTAACAAGAAATAGCATATGAAACTACTGAAAACGAGCCTTTTTCTTGTATTTCTTGTGGTGATTTATTTGTGGGCTTGCAAACGCAAAGACCCTAATGCCGACTTTCTTGCTGAACAACTTGCCCGCAATGAACGAGAAATTCAAAATTATATTGCACAAAAGGGCTTGCAGATGCAGAAAGATGAAAATGGCATTTATTATCAAATCTTTGGTACGCCCCAGAGCAGAACCCCTGATACAACCTTCCGACACGTAATCATTAAATACGAAACTCGGCTTATACCTTCTGAAACGCCCATTGATACCAATTACAAACTTTCAGGCAACAAAACTTTGACCTTTGCTCTGCTCAATCCCACAGGCAATTCAAGAACCCTGATTATTCCTCGTGGTATTGATATTTTCTTGCAACTCGGCAAAGCAAAAATGTTCAAAGGGCAAAAAGCTATCTTGCTAATGAATCATACTATGGGCTATGGAACAGCTTCTTCGCCTTTTTTGCCACCTTATTCGGCTATTAGGGTAGATTTGGAATTGGTTGATGTGAAAAGCGAAACCGAATTTATTGCTGAAAAAATTGCTGAACTCAATTTGCCTGTTACCCAAAATAAAGATGGTGTAATTTTCAGTCTCACGCAGCCTGGTGCATTAGACCTTATTCGTGATTCTTCTAATGTTACGGTCAAGTATGTAGGGCGAAGGGTTATCAATGATGCAATTTTTGACTCCAATCAGAGTTTCACTTTCAAACCTATTGGCAATGTAATCAGCGGTTGGCGAGTGGGTATTCCTTTGATGAAAAAAGGTGAAAAAGGCTACTTGTTTATTCCTTCAAATCAGGCTTATAGAGGCACAGGTTCTACGAATACATCAGGGGCATTTGTAGTTTTCCCCTACGACCCCATTTATTTTGAAATAGAAATCCTTAATGTAACCAACGATTAGAAAGAACTTTGCTGGCTATGGAAATCAATCAAATTATCCGCAACAGGCGTTCCACATATCCCGAACAATTTGAGATAGGCAAAAAAGTTGATGATGCTATCATTTGGCAAATGCTTGAAAATGCCAACTGGGCACCTACTCACAAGAAAACTGAACCTTGGCGTTTTGTTGTTTTCACAGGCGAAGGCTTGAAAAAACTCGCTGAATTTCAATCTAATCTCTACAAAGAAAAAAATCAAGGAGAGGCTTTTAGCGAAAAAACTTATCAAATGCTTGCTACTAAACCGCTGAAAGCCTCACACATTATAGCTATTGGCATGAAACGTAGCGACCAAGTGCCTGAAATTGAAGAAATTGAAGCAGTTGCTTGTGCGGTGCAGAATATGTACCTTACCGCTGCCGCATACAACATAGGTGTATATTGGGGCAGTGGAGGCATTACCTATTACCCTGAAGCTAAATCTTTTTTCGGTTTGGGCGAAAATGATAAACTTTTGGGATTTTTATATGTAGGACATATTGCTAAACCTTCTCCCGACAGCACTCGCAAACCTATTCAAGAAAAAGTTACGTGGGTGAGTTGATTTCTGTGTTAGATGATAAAGAAATTCTTTTTTATTCCCTCAATGCCCATGCTATTGAAGTGAAATTTGTTCGCTTTTGCAGAAAAAGAGAGGTACAGCTTGAATTTATACTTGAACTACAAATTCCTCGTAGGCAT
>JANWZC010000184.1 GCA_025054975.1 Raineya sp. | reverse complement strand
AAATCATGTTCTTTACCAAATATTGTGTGTTGAGCTTGCTTGATAATAGTTTGAAATACTTTTTCTTGGCTTGATTCGGGATTTTTAGCCCATTTTTCTTGTCTGGCTACTACGTATGAAGCCAAAGGTTTTGCCAAAAAAGAACGAATACCCATGCCATGAAAATTTTAGAATCGTTTTTTGAAAATATGCCCCAAAAGTAAATAAATTTTACAGAAAAATACTATAAAGATATTTTTGAGTAGAATGATGAAACATCCACGAATTTGATAATTTTCATACAAAGCGAAAAAGTGATTTTACAATAGAAAATCGTCAAGCCCCTTTTTGGGTCACTGAGCATACAAGCCCAAACGCCAAAAGAGGGGCTTAAAACTAAATTTTTTTGAGTGTAATCTTGTCTAAGTATCTATTTCTCACTCATGAACGGATATTTGTAATCCGTAGGAGGTACAAAGGTTTCTTTGATAGCTCTTGCAGAAGTCCAACGCAAAAGATTAAGCATAGAACCAGCCTTATCGTTTGTACCAGAGGCTCTTGCTCCACCAAAAGGCTGTTGTCCTACTACGGCTCCTGTGGGTTTATCGTTGATATAAAAATTGCCCGCTGAATGACGCAAACGTTTGCATGCTAATTCAATTGCGTAGCGGTCTTGGGCAAAAATAGAGCCTGTAAGAGCATAAGGCGAAGTTTTATCTACGAGCGTAAGTACATCTTCAAAATTTTCAGGCTGATATACATATACGCTCAATACGGGACCAAAAATCTCCTCTTGCATAGTAACGTACATAGGGTCTTGCACTTGCAAGATAGTCGGTTCAATGAAGTAGCCTTTGGTTTTATCGTAATTGCCACCTGCAATAATTGTTATACCATCTTTTTTGGCTTGCTCAATGTAGTTTACAATTTTATCAAAGGCTTTTTCATCAATTACCGCATTGATAAAACAACTAAAATCTTCCACACTTCCCATTTTGATTTCTTTCAAATCAGCAAGCATTAAATTTTTTACTTCTTCCCAAATATTCGCAGGAATATAGGCTCGGGAAGCGGCTGAACATTTTTGTCCTTGGTATTCAAAGGCACCTCGTATCAAAGCTGTGGCAAGGGCTTTGGTATCGGCAGAATAATGAGCAAGAACAAAATCTTTTCCACCTGTTTCTCCTACAATGCGAGGATAAGTTTTGTATTTATCAATATTTTCACCTATGGTTTTCCAAATTCTTTGGAACGTAACAGTGCCACCCGTAAAATGTATACCTGCAAAATCAGGATGAGAAAAAATAACTTCACCTGCGGTAGGTCCATCCACAAATACCAAGTTGATAACTCCATCAGGTACGCCTGCTTCTCTGAATACCTTCATAAGTACGTGAGCCGAATAAATTTGTGTTTCAGCAGGTTTCCAAACTACGCAATTGCCCATCATAGCAGGTGAAGTGGGCAAATTACCCGCAATAGCGGTGAAATTAAAAGGTGTAAGAGCAAACACAAATCCTTCCAAAGCCCTATGTTCTACTCTGTTCCATACACCTGGCGAAGAAATAGGTTGCTCTCGGTAGATTTGCTCCATGAACTTGACATTGAAACGCAGAAAGTCAATAATTTCGCAAGCTGAGTCTATTTCTGCCTGAAATACATTTTTAGATTGCCCCAGCATTGTAGCGGCATTGAGTTCGTAGCGATATTTAGAGGAGATAAGTTCAGCGGCTTTCAAGAAAATACTTGCCCGATGTTCCCAACTCATATTCTCCCACAATTCTTTGGCATTCAGAGCGGCACGAATGGCTCTTTCAACTTCTTCTTTACTTCCTTTATGATAATAACCCAAAGTATGGCTCAACTCGTGTGGGGGAGCTATACGCTTACGATTACCTGTTCGTACCTCCTCACCGCCAATAAACATAGGAATATCTAATTCTTTACTTTTTAGCTCTTGAAGGGCTTTTTTCAAAAGTTCGCGTTCTTTACTGCCTGGTGCATAGCTATACACAGGCTCATTTTTGGGTTCGGGGATAGTGAAAATACCGTAATTCATACAAAAAAAATTTGCGTTGAGTTTAGGAAGACAAAACTAAATAAAATTTCCGTAAATTTGAGCAAGAAAAATAAGTTTGAAAAAAAACAAATTTATTTTTGCAAAAAACCTAAAAATATTCTAACTTTCTACAAAACTTGATAAAATTTGTCTATGAACGTTCACGAACTTATCAGGCAATACGAAGCAATGCTTCACGAAAAATATTCTCCTCGTTTTTCAGAAGAGGAATATGAAGACATTATTGCCTTTTATGCTGAAAAGGGAAAATATCACGAAGCTCTTAAAGCCGCTCGTATTGCTTTGCAAGCATATCCTTTCTCCACTGAATTTCAACTTCAGCAAGCCCAAATGATGTTAATGGTAGGCGAGTATGAAGAGGCTATGGAAATTATTGAAAATTTAGAAAATCTTTATCCTCACGATTTAGAAACTCTTATGCTCAAAGCAAATGCTTTGTGTTTTTTGGGCAAATATGAAGAAGCCGTTGATATTTTAGATGACTTGACCACCAAACATCCCGAAGCTATTGATGAAATTCATTTCATTACAGGGCTAATCGCTCAAAATAGTGGTGATTACAACAAAGCCATTGAGGTACTTCAAAAAGTAGTTTTGCATAATCCGCAACATCCTCACGCTACGGTGGAACTTATTTATTTGCTTAAAAGTCTTAATCGTTTGCAGGAAGGGGTGGAGTTTTTTCAGAAAATCATTGATGAAAATCCTTATAATGCTTCGGCTTGGTATCATTTGGGAGAATTCTATGAAGAAATGCATAAATTTTCCGATGCCTTGCAGGCTTATGAATATGCTTCGCTCATTGAAGAAGATTTTGCAGACGCATATTTTGGTATGGGAGTATGTTATATGAATTTAGGTAATTATTTGGAAGCAAGGCAAATGTTTCTAAAAGTTTTGGAAATAGATAAACCCGATGCCGACTTATACTGTCATTTAGCAGCTACTTACGAAAAAACTGAAAATTATCATCAGGCAACCGAATACTACCGAAAGGCAATTAAATTAGACTCCCACTGGCATGAGGCTTGGTATGGGATAGGATGTTGTTTGTATGCACAAGAAAAATGGTTG
The DNA here is from genome assembly GCA_025054975.1 of Raineya sp. Taxonomy (GTDB): domain Bacteria; phylum Bacteroidota; class Bacteroidia; order Cytophagales; family Thermonemataceae; genus Raineya. The sequence goes on along the minus strand of JANWZC010000184.1, from coordinate 1,982 downwards.
GAGGCTCTCAACGTTTTCAAGAAAGCCATAGAAATAGATAACAACAATCCTGTGTATTGGTTGGCTTTGGCGGATACAGAGTATAATTTTGGTAATATTTTTTCTGCTTTGGAAGCCTATCAGACTGCCGCTGAATTAGACCCTTCGCAGGTTGATGTTTGGTTGAATTGGTCTATGGTATTTTACGAACAGGGTGATTATGCCAAAGCCTTAGCTACTATTGAAGAAGGATTAGCTGAAATCCCCGACGAACCACAACTTATTTATCGGCAAATTGCTTATATGCTTTCTTTGGGTAAGTACAAGGAAGGATTACAAAACTTAGAAATTGCCCTTAGTTCGCATTATGAACATCACACACTTTTATACGAATTTTTTGAGGATTTAGAAGTGCAAAAAGCATTATTTCGGCTTATACAACAATATAAGGAGTAACTTTCAAACATTACGAGAAAGTCTTTTTGCCTTCCTACAAATGAAATGAAAAGTGGTTTGTGGGGAAGCAAATTATCAAATCTTTTTCAAAATTTTAATGATTCAATGGCTTGGATACAAAAATTGCAAGAACGTTGGAAAGTAAAAAGTGCATGGCAAGTCCTTGTGATTTTGATAGTTTTTGCTTGTACAGGTTTTACAATACTTTTTCTCAAAAAGCCGATTTATTACACTTTGAGCATTGATGAAACTACTCCTACTTGGCAAAGAATTATTCTTTGGGTAGTGCTGATTTTACCACTCTACAATATTTTCCTATTGTTGTATGGCTTTATTTTCGGACAATTTAGCTTCTTTTGGCTTTTTGTCAATCGGCTTTTTGGCAGATTGTTCTGGTTTTGGCGTAGAAAACCTGACTAATCTTCTTTTGCCACCAGTCTGAAATTTTCAAATTTTTTCCCTTGCAACTGCTTTTGCCACCTTTCAAATAAAGGCTTTTCCAAAGAAAACTCTCTATATTCGTCAGGGTTCATAATGGGAATGCCCCTTACGATAGGATAGCTCCGCTGACATTGCTTGCAAAAAAGCCAACCTTCTAAAATGTTTTCTTGGGTATCTTGCAGAACAACATTTAACTCTAAATCGGCTTTGTCAAAGGGACAACATAATTTTGCAATAGTACTTTTTCGCATAGCTCACCAGTTTTGAAGTTGTTGTTGATATTGTTGTAAGGCTTTTTGTGGATTTTCTGCATTCATAACTCCTGAAACAAGGGCAATGCCATTAAAATATTGATGAATAGGTTGCAATTGTGGAAGTGTATCCAACGTAATACCACCTGCCACAAACAAAGGCATTGTAGTTATAGTTCGGGCTTGCAAGATAGTTTCTGCTCGCACCAACTCGCAACTATTTGCCGTAACCGAAGGAAACATTGAACAAAACGAAATATAAGAAAATTTTTGTTGCTCTGCCCATTCAATCACTTTCAGGTCGTTGTTGGCGGTAATGCCTAAAATAATATTATTGGGCAGATTTTTTTTGATTTGTTCCCAATCGGCAGGAATAGTATCAAAATGCACGCCTGATAATTGATATAGTTCAACGTACTGCCAACGATTATTGATAAGTACGGGAACATTCCTTGCTTGACAAAGTTGTGTTACAAGTGGGATGATGTTTTTTGCGTGTTCTTCACTTGTGAAATTATCCCAAATTTGCACAGCATACAAATTTTCCTGCAAAGCGGAGGCTAATTTTTCAAGAATTTCTGCTTGGGGTTTAGCAGGATTGATAATTAAATAAATGTGTTTCATCAAAGTACAATTTTATTTCCAACCACTTTGCCAAGCCTTAAAAAAAGCATTCCAATAAGGGTCTGTATCGAAGTAAGGCATGTCTATGGTGCTATCACCTTGAAGCAATTTCTTGCCAAACTCTTTGGGTTTAATTTCTCCCACTACCGAACATTCAATTTTTTCAGTTTGCAGGTTGCGAATAATATCAGGAGCTTTGTTGGGGTGGCAAGCAATTATCATAGCTCCTGC
>JANWZC010000183.1 GCA_025054975.1 Raineya sp. | reverse complement strand
ACAGCTTTGCAGAAACAAAAAAGAGAACTTACAGCTTTCATTCCCAAAGATTTAAGCATTTATCAATTTTCTGAAAATAAGATACTTGCAATTATAGAGCAAAATAAAATTTTTCAAGATTTCATTACTCGGCGAAATATATCTATTGACCAAGAACTTATTAAAACCTTCTGGCAGGAGTTCAAAGATGATGAGCAGTACAAAAACTACTATCAAAATGCCTCACCAAGCATAGAGCAAGATTGGGCGATTGTGGATTATTTGTTTAGACATTTTCTTTTTCACAAAGAGACTGATGAAGATAATCCCGAACAGAAAAGTGTTTTGAAGGCTTTTTTTGAGGAAAATGACTTGAATTGGATTGAAAACCGAGAGATTTTGAAAAGTCTGATACTCAAAACGCTCAAAAAAGCCAAAGAAACTCCCGAAAATTTTGAACTTCTTACGCTTTCGCTAAATTGGCAAGATGATAAAGAATTTTTCAAAGATTTATTTGAAAAAACTTTACAAGAAGGTGAGCATTTGGAAAAACGCATTGCCGAAAAAACACAAAACTGGGAAAGCGACCGCTTATTCCAAACCGATAAAATCTTGATAATGATGGGGCTTGCCGAAATGATATATTGCCCCAGCATACCTGTAAAGGTTACTATTAACGAATACGTTGAACTTGCCAAGCAGTACAGCACGCCTAAAAGTAAAATTTTTGTCAATGGACTTTTGGATAGAATCTCCAAAGATTTGCTTCAAGAAGGCATTATCCGAAAAAGCGGAAAAGGATTGTTGGATAATAGGTAAATTGAGCTATTAGTTTCAAAAATTTTTCAGAAATTGACATCAAACACTGAATTTCATAACTTTGTACTTTGCAAAGTGCCTTTCCAATGCTCACAAAAGAACTCATTACAGAACTGAAAAATAAAGGCAATGAAAGTTTGCAACTTTTAATTGATAAACAGAAAGATAGCAAAAGTATTGCCTTTATTTTGGAAAGTTTGGGGCATTTACCTCAAAATTTTGATGGAGATTTCTTGATACCTCTGCTCAAACACGAACACCATCAAGTTAGACTGCTTGCCGTCAAGAACATTGGTAAATTAACTGACGAGAAATTTTTACCATATCTTTATCAAATGATTGATAATGAGACAAATACGAGTGTAAAGCGAGAAGTAGTTTCGGCTATCGGAAGAATGAGAAATCCTAAAAACAAGGAAGTTCTTTACAAAATTTTACAGGACAAAGACCCTAAAATTGTTTGTCAGGCTATACGGGCTTTATTGGTTTTTGAAAATGATAAAGAAGTAGAACAGCACCTCAAACCGCTTATCAACCACCCTAACGAAATGGTGCGAAGTGTAATTTACAGACAATTTTTTGGCAATTCTAATCATTCTCAAAATTCCACGCTCCCACACGCTCAAACTTATGACTTTTTGAAAAATGTTGTTGTCAATGGTGATGTTTTAGAAGTTTTGAAGTATGTACCCAATGAAAGTGTGCATTTAACCTTTACTTCACCACCCTACTACAATGCTCGTGATTATTCTATTTATCCGAGCTATCAGGCTTATTTAGAGTTTTTGGAGGCTGTTTTTAAGGAGGTGCATCGCATTACCAAAGAAGGACGTTTTTTAGTGGTAAATACGTCTCCGATTATTATTCCGAGGGTTAGTCGCTCCCATAGTAGCAAACGCTATCCCATTCCTTTTGACCTGCACCCCTATTTAGTCAAAAATGGGTGGGAGTTTATAGACGACATTATTTGGCAAAAACCTGATTATTCGGTAAAAAATAGAATAGGTGGCTTTATGCAACACCGCAAACCTTTGATGTATAAACCTAATACCGTAACAGAATATTTAATGGTTTATCGCAAAGAAACTTCTAAACTCATTGATTGGAACATAAGAAGTTATGACAAGGAAACTATTGAAGCCAGCCGAGTCCCCGAAGGTTATGAAAAAACAAATATTTGGAAAATAGATCCTTGTTTCGATAAAGTACATTCGGCGGTTTTTCCTGTGGAATTGTGCAAACGAGTAATACAATATTACTCTTTCAAAGGAGATTTAGTTTTTGACCCTTTTGCAGGAAGCGGCACTGTGGGTAAAACTGCAAAACTTCTAGGCAGAAAGTTTTTCCTTACCGAAAAAGATACCACTTACTTTGAATATATGAAGAGCAAAGACAAACCCAGTTTATTGCAAGAAGATAATACTAAATTTATGAGTTTGACTGAATTTGTGAATTTTATTTTGCCCTGAATTATGACACTAACAGAGCAAGTAATTCAAAATATAATTTCTCGCTTAATTAAAGGTCAAGATTATCGTATTGAGATAGTAGCACTTATTAATGCTCAATTTTTACAATTTGCTATGGAATTTTTTGAAAAAATTGTTCAAGCTAAATTGCGAAACCAAGATGTATTAGATTGGTACAAGAAAGAATTTCTAAATCCTAACCTAAGTGCCGATGAAATTGCTATCCATTCAGGGTTGAACAAAAAGACTATAACTAATATGTTCAACTCGGCTACCAAAGAGATTGTAATAGATGCCTCCAATGAACATTATGAAGTCTTGTATAATTCCATTTCACAACTTATTGAAAAACAAAATGATATAGACTTAACTCTCACTATTAAATTTCGTGGCGTAAGTGTAGAGTTGAATATTAACGAAAGTCTTATAGTAATCAATACGTTGGCTGTAAAGCGTGCCGCTTTACGAGGAGGTTTATGGAGTACAGCGGGAAAAAGGGTTGAAAAACCGCTTATGCAAACCTTATGTATGCTTTTTGATGTACCCAAAGAAAATTATGTAATTCATTATGCAAAAGGTGCAAAAACACTCAAAGAAGAAGAACTTGATTTTGAACGTGAAATTGATTTTTTTCTCGTAAGCAATGGAGAAAAGTATAAGTGTGAGGTTAAACTTATGGGAAAGGGAAATCCCGAAAGTGCTGATGCTGTAATTGCAAGAGATAGTAAGATATTTATTGCTGATAAACTTTCAGATTTGAACAAAAAACAATTAAATAGCTTGCAAGTGCAATGGGTAGAACTGAGAAATGAAAACGGCTACCAAAAATTTCAAAAGATTTTACAAAATCTGAACATTCCACATTGCCATTATTCAGGGAATTTGGATGAAAAACTATCACATATTTTCAGTTTGATATTTTCACGATAACATAAAAATGCGTTCCTTTTTCACTGAACAATACATAGAAGTAGGTGTTGATGAAGTAGGGAGAGGTTGTTTGGCGGGTAATGTTGTTGCGGCGGCAGTAGTTTTGCCTAAAAACTTCTCTCACCCCACTCTTACAGACTCCAAACAACTTTCTGAAAAAGAACGTGTAGAACTTGAAAGCTACATTAAAACCACTGCATTGGCTTGGGCAATAGCGGAGGCAAGTGTGGAGGAAATTGATATTTACAACATCGCAGGGGCTTCGGTGCTTGCTATGCACAGGGCATTGGATAAAATTTTTTCTCAAATTACTCCCGAACTTATTTTGGTTGATGGCAAGTATTTTAAGCCTTATAATTTTGTGCCGTATCAATGTATTATCAAGGGGGATGCTACTTTCTTTTCTATTGCTGCTGCTTCGGTACTTGCTAAAAATTACCGAGATGCCCAAATGCGAACCCTTGCCCAAGAGTTTCCACAATACGCCTGGGAAAAGAATGTAGGCTATCCTACTCCTGAACATCAAAAAGCTATTGAAAAATATGGCATAAGTCCCTATCACCGAAAAACTTTCGGAATCTGCAAAAAATTTGGACAAGAAGCAAGACCTTAAAAGTCTCCTATCTTGTCCAATTCTTTAAGTTTTGTGTATTATACCCTGTTTATTCTTGTGTCTTGTGTCTTGCGTCTAATGTCTGATGTCTAATCTCAACAATATTCCTCAAAAACAGCTTTTAGATGTTCGGCAATCATTTGAGCGGACCGTCCCTCAATATGATGTCTTTCTACAAAATGTACCAATTTGCCATTTTTGAAAAGAGCCATTGAAGGTGAAGAAGGAGGATAAGGTAAAGTATATTCTCGCATTTTGGCGACAGCTTCTTTTTCCATACCTGCAAAAACCGTAACAAGAATATCAGGTTTTTTAGAAGCAATTTGCAAGGCAAGTTTAGCTCCTGGTCTTGCTGTGCCTGCCGCACAACCACAAACCGAATTGATAACCACAAAAATAGTTTTGTCTGTGTTGGTATTCATCAAATTTTCTACTTCTTGGGGAGTTTTAAGTTCTTGAAAACCTGCTTGCACAAGGTCTTCACGCATAGGTGCTACTAAGGCTTCGGGATACATAGTAAATGATTTTTAGGTGAAAATTCAAATTCAAGCGTAAAACAATAAAATTTAGTCAAAAGTTTCAAAATGCATTTTTTGAATTTTTATGCTATCGTAAAAAATAAACGAAACCAACACCATTTTCGGTGTGGGTAATTTGAACTTTTTCCAAAAATTTATGGATGTATGAGCCATTTTTGCCGTGAGCAATCGTCAATCCTACATCAAAAACAAACAGAAAAGCCCCTTGCAAAATCAAAGAATTTCCCCAACCTCGTAGTCTTTCGGGCAATTTTGAAGCAGTTTTCGCTCTTTCTCTCAGAAAAAAGCCCGTCATGACATAACCTATATCTAAACCTGCATTAAAAAGTAGAATTTTCTGCATTTGGTGGTGGTCTGCGAGTACGGCTTGCCAAGCTACTTGTTCATCGGCTCTGTAATTCTGATACAATCCTGCTCCTGCAAGCCCCAAGTTTACCGTATTCCACATAATATTCATTTGGTAGAAGTATTTTTCTTCATTTTGCGGTTTGGCAAAAACAAGCATTGCCCCACTGAAAAGCATATTCCCAACTGCCCAAGAACCTAAAATCCACATACCTGTTTTGTTAGTTTTCAGGTATTTCTGTCTGAATTGCCTAAAATCTTGGGTAAAAGTTTCATTTTGGGTAAAAGCAACCTCAGTACTCAAAAAGAGAACAAAGGATAGAAATATTAAATTTCTCTTTACTTTCATAAAAGACTTACTTAGTCAAAATCAAATTTTACTCAAAACTACTAATTTTTGTCAATCAAACTCTATTAAAAAAGGCGTTTATTTTTTC
>JANWZC010000182.1 GCA_025054975.1 Raineya sp. | reverse complement strand
TTATCAAAGTGAAAATGGTAATAGTAGCTATTACTTGGGTAGTTGTCGAACCTGCAAACATTGCTCCTTTATCTGAGTAGTAAAGAACGTACTCAGGTTTCCAAAATTCAACCAAAACTAGTACTATCTGTAAAAAACAAGTCAGCGATAAACATATAATTTGTAATTTTCTTTCATTAAAAATCAAAGGTACAAGCATTCCTAAAATTACAAGATAAAGCCAAGTTCTACCACTCATGCCGCTAACCCAAAAATAACTAAAACTCAATAGTGAAACTATAACAATAAATAGAATGATTTTAGCTAATTGAAATCTTTTTTTCGCAAAGGCTAAATGATACACCCACAGAAAAATAGGAGTATAACCTAAAAAAATCCAACTCGCTATATAAAGTCCCAACCAAAAACATATAGGAGTAAATATAGCTGAAGTAAATACAGCAAGTACTACAATAATTCGGAAAATATTTTCCTCTAAACCTTTAGAAGGATCGTATTCAAGTAGAGAGAGAATTTTCTTCATATGGTATAGTTATTGAAAAACAAACAAGTAAATTATGCGAAATAATTTAATAATTTATTTTCTAAATCTAAAAATAATTGCAGTTAAAAAAATTTTCTTTTGTGCTGATTTGATTAGATTTGTAAAATAAAATTTGGAAGCAAATGCAAGAGATTTTGAGCAAACTTCGCAAGTATGAAATTCAAATCCGTAAGGCAGTCAATACGTATATGCAGGGGGATTTTCATTCTATTTTCAAGGGTTCGGGTTTGGAATTTTCTGATGTGAGAGATTATCTGTATGGAGATGATGTTCGCCGAATAGATTGGAACGTAAGTGCCAAAGGACAAGGTATTTTTGTAAAAGAATTTCAAGAAGAAAAAGAACAAACGGTTTTTTTCGTCATAGATGTGAGTGCTTCCCAAGAAATAGGTTTTCATCAAAATAAGTTGAATTTAGCTTATCAAATTGCAGGTGTATTAGCACTTTCGGCGGCAAAAGAAAAAAACGACATTGGTTTAATTTGCTTTTCCAACCAAAAAGAACGTTACATGAAGCCTCAAAAAGGTGAGAAATACGCTTATGAACTGATTTTCAATCTTTTCAAGCTCAAACCGCAATCTACTCAGACCAACCTTGCTCAAATGATTATCTATACCTTGCAAACCCTTAAACGTAAAAGTGTAGTCATTTTTATTTCTGATTTTATTGGCGAAAATTATGAACATCATCTCAAAGCACTTGCCCAAAAACATGACCTTGTTATGCTTCATCTTTTTGATAAGCAAGAAATTCGCTTACCTGCTATGGGTATCATTCCTGTATGGGATAAGGAAACTAAACGTACTCTTTGGATAAATACTCACGCAAAAGCCTTTAAGGCATTGCAAAAATCACGTTTTGAGCAAATCAGTACAAAATTACAAGAAATTGCCCTTAAAAATGATGCTAATTATCTTGCTATCGGTACTCAAGATGATTTTGTACCCAAACTTTTAGAACTCTTCAAAAAACGCAAAACTAAACTACGAGATAAACGTCAGAAAATATTGTAATAATTGCGTTGTTCTCTGTTCTCTGCGATTGCACTAAAAGATATTAGTCAAAATTAAATTAACGTTTTGATTATCAAATTCTTACAAATTTATTAAAATCTTAGACAAACTCTGCATATAGCTTTTTCTCTGCAAATGTTTATCTTTGTACTTTATGCAAATCTTTTAATTACCATTATGTTTGTAGTTTATACATCTTCGGCAGGTTCAGGCAAGACTTATACACTTACCAAAGAATATTTGAAACTTGCTTTGGCAAGTCATGAGAGTGAAAATGGTTTCAATCCGCAGTATTTCCGCAAGATTTTGGCAATTACCTTTACCAAAGATGCCGCCCAAGAAATGAAATCCAGGGTGCTGTCTAAACTTTTGGCTTTCTCGCAAAATCAGGAACTAGAATTGCAGACAGCTCTTGCCCAAGAACTCCGTATTGATACCGAAACCTTACGCCAACGTGCCAAACAAGCCTTTGAACAAATCATTTACCATTATTCGGATTTTTCTATTGGTACGATTGATAGTTTCACGAATAAAGTCATTTCTGCTTTCACCCAAGAATTGAACATTCCTCCAAGCTACGAACTTGATTTGGATACTAAAGCTCTTACGCATAATGCAATAGATGAACTCATTGCCAAAGTAGGTAATGAACAAGCTGATGAAGTAACCAAATTTTTGTTAGAGTTTGTAAAGAATGAAGTAGAAAATGGTGAAAATTGGCGGAATATCCATCAGAAACTTGCTCAATATACAGGAGAATTGTATCAAGAGCGTTCGCGTCCGATTGCCCGCAGACTTGCTAAAAAAGAACTCAAAACTTATCATCAATCTATCAAGAAACTTGAATGGTTTGTCAGAGAATATGAAAACGATTTGCTTCGCAGAGTGCAAAATCTTATAGATTTCGTTGAAAATAAAGGAATTCAATGGGAGAGTTTTTATAAAGGTGCAAAGGGTTTGTACTCGTTTTTGAGAAAAATAGTAGAAGATAAAGATTTTAGGGCTAAACCTAGTGATACCGTGCTAAAAATACTTGATGAAGACAAATGGTATGCAGATAAATCCAAACAAAAAAATTTGATAGATACTCACAAAGATGTTATTCGGGAACAACTGCACTACATTTGTCATAAAATTGAGAAAGAAAGAGATAGATATTTGCTCATTGCAACTATTCTGGAAGACCTTTACAAAGTAGCTCTCACAGGGGAAATACATAGTTCTCTGGAATCTTTCAAAATCAAAAATAATTTGGTGTATATTGCCGAAACTAATGAAAAAATTGCTCAAATCATACAAAGTGAGCCTGTGCCATTCATTTACGAAAGAATTGGAGAAAAATATCAACATCTTTTGATAGATGAATTTCAAGATACTTCGGTTTTGCAATGGCATAATTTATTACCGCTTGTGGAAAATAGTCTTGCCAATGGCAAGTTCAATATGATTGTAGGAGATGCCAAGCAATCTATTTATCGCTGGCGAGGAGGTGAAATGGAACAAATTGTAAATTTAGCTTGTGCCGCTCAACCCGATAAAAGCCAAGAACATATTGAAGGTTTGAAAAGTATGGCTCAAATACATTTTCAAGACCAAGACGAAGCCTTAAATCTCTTGCAAGAGCGTTACGAAACCCTGCGAATCAACGTACAACGTAGAAATTTAGAAACAAATTACCGCAGCGACTCTCAAATTATTACGTTCAATAATACTTTTTTTGAGAAAGTAGCAAATTTTTTAGCAGGCAATTATGGTTTAGTAAAAAAGGTTTATGATGAGTATTTCAAGCAAGATGTTCCACGAAGCAAAGAAACTAACGGCGAAGTACAAATTCATTTGCTTGAAAAAACAGAAAATTATAGCTATGACGAACTAACACAAATCAAAATTCTTTCCATCATTGAGGAAAATTTACAACAAGGTTTTCGCTTGAAAGATATTGCCATTTTGTTTAGGAATAAAAATAATGCCATTAAAATTGCTAATTTGCTGAAAGAGCAAGGTTACGAAGTAATATCTGCGGACTCATTAGTGGTTTCTACTGATGAAAAAGTGAGTTTTTTAGTTGCTATGCTAAAAGTTCTGGAAAATGCTGAAAATATTTTAGCAAAGTCGGAGGCTTTATACCTATTTTTCAAGGCTATTCTCAAACAAATTCCCACCCAAGAACAAAATGAACAAATTCATCAAATTGTGTATGATAAAACGGCTTCTTTGGATAATTTTTTGCTGTTCTTTCAGGAAAAAGGCTACAGATTAGATTTCAATTATTTGCAGTCATTGAGCCTGTATGAAACTTGTCAGGAGATTTTGAGAGTCTTTGAGATTTTAGAAAAACATCAGGAGAATTTGGAGTATGTATTCAGATTTTTGGATTGGGTAATGGATTTTGAAAGCCAAAATCACTATAATCTGAACGATTTAATTGCAGAATGGGAATTGAAAAAACATGAGATTTCGGTAGATGTTCCTGCGGAAACTAATGCTATTACGATTACGACTATACACAAATCTAAGGGTTTAGAGTACCCAGTAGTGATTGTACCTTATTGCGATTGGCAGGCAGTTCCAGACGGCAGACATAGTGCTTGGATAGAAAAAAGTAAACTTTCCAACGTACCTGAAAACCTGAAAGAAAATTTGCCTGACTACGTGTTAATGAGCTTAAAAAAAGAGCATCAAGAAATTTTGGGAACAAATAGTAAAGAAGAAGTGGAAAAGGAAGTAGTTGAGAATTTGAATTTGATGTATGTAGCTTTTACAAGGGCAGTACATAAACTTTATATTCTCAGCCGAAAAGAAGGCTACACCAATAGAGTAGATAAGTGGATAAATTTATTTGTAGGCAATTTAGAGGAGTACCGACCCGATGAAGTACAGCAAAATCAATTTTATCGTTTTGGAAAGTTTAGGTCAGAGTTGCGAAAAGTCAAAGAAACTGATAAAAAACCGACTTTTGTACTTGAAAAACTTGTTACCAATAAATTGAAACGTAACCTCAAATAGCTTTATGAAACTCGTAGATACGCTTTTACTTTCTGCTTCGGTGGGTTTTTTGATAATTGGCATTTACGAAATAATGATGGGTAGATTTGCCGAAAATTATTGGGTGCTGATGATGATGTTGATATGTTTGTTTATTTATGGTTATCGTAAAAACGAAAGAATAGAAAAAGAGAAAAGTTTGCAACAGAAAAATATTGCTCAACCCAAAGGCAAACAGAAATCCCAAAATAAGTTGAAAAAATGAATTTACACTTGCATTTATGAAACCATCTGTTTTTTTCCCTTATGGTGTGAGCAATTTTGCACAAGTGGCTACTGATGGCTATGTGTATGTAGATAAAACTGCTTATTTGGAGGTATTAGAGGCAAAAAAAGAACGTTTTATTGTTTATTTACGTCCTCGCCGTTTTGGGAAGAGTTTGTTTGTGTCTTTGTTGGAGCATTATTATGACGTGAGACGGAAGGAGCAATTTCAAGCACTATTTGGCAAGTATTACATTGGCAGAAATCCTACGCCATTGGCTCATAGTTATCGGATATTGTACTTTAATTTCAGTGGTATCAATACAGAGACCCGTGA
>JANWZC010000181.1 GCA_025054975.1 Raineya sp. | reverse complement strand
TTATCTTCTAGTATTACTTCGGTTTCTTGCAATTCTTCGGTTACTTCTTGTTGTACTTGCTGTACTTCTTCTTTCGGTTCAAGCAAACGCTTTATTGTAGGATATCCAAACACGAAAACACTTGCTATAATCACAAAAATAAGCACACGCGTAACAATCCCCGAATATTTGCTTCGGAGTACATAAGCCCCATATGCTTGGTTTCTTCCTTCAAAACCTTCGTGAGGCAAGTAACAAAAACTTTGTAAATCCATAATTTTCGGGTTTTTAGGTTATAGTGTAGTAAAATTAACGTTTTGCTTGCCTTTTGTATTCCTCAATAAGTTTTATGTCGTTAGGCTCAATATCCTGAATACCATAACGAGAAACCCCTACAATCGCCATTTCATCAAGTACATCAACCATATTCTTGAAACGTGCCTCATCTTTGAACTTGATAACTACAATAAATTGAGGACAGCCTTCTTTCGCTTTAATTTCTTTTTTCTTTTGCATCAGAAATTCACGTATTTTTTCCGAGCTGTACTCAATTTCTTGTAATTGAGGCGTTTGCCCTTTAATTACCTGATACCAGTAAAGTTTATTATCTTTATCCCCCAAAATAATCACCGAACAATCCCCTCTGGCTTGGTCGCGTTTGTTGGGGTCTTTTTCGGTTTTGTCAGGCATAATCACCTGCATAATTTTCGGCATGTTGAAGGTGGTAGTGAGCATAAAAAAGGTAATGAGCAAAAAAGCCAAATCCACCATTGGAGTCATATCTACTTTGGTAGAGACTTTCTTGGGTCCTTTCTTTTTGCCGTCCTTACTACCACTTTGCGAGGTATCTATATCTGCCATAGTTGTAAGGAATTTAGGTTAATTTTTCTTTTGTGTTTGCTGATTAGCGGCGCCCGCAGGAGCTTCGCGTAAATTAGTAACTAAATGAACTTTGTTGATTTTTCTTTGCTGTAAAACTTCCAATACTCGCTTGATAATTTCAAATTTGGCACGTTGGTCTCCGAAGATAACTATTTTGAGCATTTGTTTTTGTTCTTCTTCCCAAATTTTCTTTTCGGCTTCGCTCAAACCTTCGGGCGAAGGTTTGGTTACGATAGCTTTGGTTTTCTCGTCCATTGCTTGCCGACGATTGAAAGTTTCAGTTTCGTAGATTTTATTGGTGTAAAGTATCCAATGCCCCAACTGATTGTTATTGGAGTCCAACGGAATACCAATTTTTACTTTTAGCTTTTTGTAAGCCTCATTAGAGACGGCTTTGTTTTTAAGCACTTTGGGAAGGTCTTGCATAGAAACCCCTATACTTTGCCTACCTGCAAATTCTTTATAGTCTTCATCGGTGAGTTGGTCGGCTATTTTGTAGTGGCGAGCCATACCTCTTAAAATCTCCTCGCGTTTATTTGCCTCCTTGATTTCAAAAAATACCCTTCCCGCAGTATCTACGATGATTTTAGCAACTTTGGGGGTTTCTTCTTTGTTTGATGACGACGAGGGGGCATCTACTTCCAAAGGTGTTTCAGGCTTGAATTGAGCCGTAAGAATAAAGAAAGTCAGAAGCAAAAATGCCATATCACACATTGCCGTCATGTCCAAAGAAGGACTTTTGCGAGGGGGTTTAATTTTTCCCATAGATTAAATGCTATTTCGGATATAACAAATTAAATTTGGTACAAAGATAATTAAAGCAAATTTTATGCCGATTAACCTTTGACTTGTGCATTAAAATTCTGCAAAATGCTGTAACATACTTCTTCAATGTTGTAAGTTAGTTCATCAATTTTGCTGGTAAAGTAGTTGTAAGCAATGATTGCCAAAGCAGAAGCACCAATACCTGTAGCTGTATTGATAAGAGCCTCCGAGATACCTACTGCAAGTTGAGCCGCTGCTGCTGCACCACCTCCACTCATTGATGAAAACGCTTTAATCATACCAAGTACTGTTCCTAATAGACCTATCAATGTGGAAACAGATGCAAGTGTTGCAATGATAGTCAAGTTTTTCTCTAACATAGGCAATTCCAATGCAGTGGCATCTTCTTGTTCTTTGGTGATAGCCGCTACTTTTTGTTCTTTATCTTTGGTATTATCGGTAAGCATTTCTTTATACTTTTCCAAAACAGACTTGATTACATTACCGATAGAACCTTTTTGTTTATCACAAGCCGCCATAGCTCCCTCAATATCATTTTCAGCGAGTAAGCCTTTCACTTTATACACAAAATTTGTAATAGAACCTGTACCCGAAGCCGCTGAAATAGTAATCAGACGCTCAATGGAAAAAGTAATTACTACCAACAAACAAGTAATCAAGAAAGGTACTACTTCACCTCCTAAGTAAATAGTTCCCCAAACATTTTTAGGGTGAGGATGCCCATCTTTTAATTCAAAGTTGTTAGGGTCTCCTAAGAATAAACGGAAAAAAAGTTGTGCAAAAATAAAAAGCACTACAATCGCAAGACCTGCAAAAATGTTTTGAAAGGTACTGGGTTTCTTTTTGATAGTACTCATACAACAATTTGGTTTAGGTTTTAGTAAAAATTTTGTGCAAAACTAATATTTTTTTGATTTTATCAAAGGGAATTTTCGCAAATATGAAAAAAATAAATGATTTCAAGCACAAAGAAAACTGAAAAAATTTTTTCTTTGGGTTTTGACTTGCAAATCAAACAAAAATTCGCTTTTACTATCAAATAATTGTTAAGCAAGTATCATTTTTCTGTGAAAATCTTTTGGGCGTGTTGGTAGCCCACCTGAAAAATTTCATCGGCTTTTCGGAAATCTCGGAAGCGAAAATATTTCATTTCTGGAGGTTCAAACCACATATCAGCAATTTGTTGAGCCTGCACGGCAAATTTGGAAACCGCCGCTACAAACATCTGTTCAAAGGCTTGAATAATATTTTTGCTCTTTGATTTCAAAGGCACATTGCAATGAGAAACAATCAGCGTATCGCATTGGTTACGAATAATTTGAGCAGGCACATTATCTAAAATGCCTCCGTCAATGAGCTCATAATTTTGCCAAAATACAGGACGAGCCAAAGGCGGAATTGTAATGCTACCTATTAAAGGTTCAAGCAGCTCTTTTTCTGAAAAATAAATGGTTTTTGTGCTAATCAAGTCGGTGCAAGCTATCCATAATGGCTTCTGCAAAGCATTAAAATCATTTTCAGGGAAATATTTCTCCAAAACTTTGCGAACTTTGGCATAATTGAGTAAGCCTTTTCCCCAATCCAAATGAAGTAGAGAGGTGAGTGTGAACTTTTTCAAAATTTCTAAAATTTGCTTAGCAGGATAACCTTTCGCCCAAAAAGCCCCTACCAATGCCCCCATACTTGTTCCTGAAAGGATATGAATAGGAATTTGCTTTTCCTCAATTACTTGCAAAAGTCCTAGATGAGCAAAACCTCTTGCTCCGCCCCCTGAAAGGGTCAGACCGATTTTCTTTTCCATAGATTCAAAACAAAGTATTGAACAAAAAGTTATGCAAGTAAAATTTTTGATTTGGTTTCAAAATCAAAACTATGAAAAAAATTTTAGTTTGGCTACGCAATGACCTTCGCCTGCACGATAATACACTCTTGCATGAAGCTACGCAAAAATCTGAACAAGTTTGGGTAGCCTATTGCATTGATAAACGCTTGTTTGCCCCAAATATGTTGGGCATACCTAAAACAGGTAATTTCAGAGCCAAATTCTTGACCGAAAGTCTTTTGGATTTACGTTTGCAGTTGCGTAAGCAAGGTAGTGATTTAATTGTGCGTTTGGGCAAGCCCGAACAAGAAATTTGCAAGATTGCTGAAATACTGCAAGTTGAAGCAGTTTTTACTTCTAAAGAAGTTACCCAAGAAGAATTAGAGGTTGAGACTGCATTAGAGCAAAACTTGACATCCAAAGGCATTGCCATTGAATATTTTTGGCAAGCTACTTTGTATCACATTAACGATTTGCCTTTTCCTGTTTGCAAATTGCCTGATATTTTCACTGAATTCCGAAAAGCTGTTGAGAGGCAAGTAGAAATACGAAAGCCTTTGCCCGCCCCAAACAAGAAAATAAGCCCTTTACCCAAAAATTTGTTTGCAGGAAATATACCTACACTCAAAGAAGTAGGCTTGCAAGAGGTAGAAATTTCACCGAAAGCAACTTTTATTTTCAAAGGGGGCGAAACAGAAGCCTTAAAACGTTTGCATTATTATCTTTGGGAAAGCGATTTGATAGCCTCTTACAAAGAAACTCGCAATGGACTTTTGGGCAAAGATTATTCCTCTAAATTCTCGCCTTATTTGGCTTTGGGGTGTATTTCACCACGTCAGATTTGGCAAGAAGTTAAAAAATATGAAAAAGAACGCACTGCAAATGAATCTACTTATTGGCTCATTTTTGAGCTAATTTGGCGGGATTTCTTTCGCTTTACGGCAAAAAAATATGGCAATCGTTTATTTTATCCTTCGGGGTTCAAAAATGAAAAGTTGGCACTTGCTGAAAATACCGAAATTTTTTGGAAATGGGCAAAAGGTGAAACAGGTGTGCCTTTTATTGATGCCAATATGCGAGAGCTAAATGCCACAGGTTTTATGAGCAATCGGGGCAGGCAGAATGTAGCCAGTTTTTTGGTGAAAGATTTGAAAATCAGTTGGATTTGGGGAGCTACTTATTTTGAAAGTTTGCTTATAGATTATGATGTATGCAGTAATTGGGGGAATTGGCAATATGTAGCAGGCGTAGGCAACGACCCTCGTGAAAATCGCTATTTCAACATCATTTCGCAAGCCGAAAGATACGACAGCCAAGCCGAATTTATGAAACATTGGCTACCTGAATTGCAAAATGTACCTTCCAAGAAAATCAATTATTTGGGCGAACTCTCTGCCAAAGAATTAGCAGAATATGGCGTGAGAATTGGCGTGAATTATCCCAAAGCAATCGTAAAATGGACATTAGCAGTGAAGGTCTCCAAGTAGAATTTGCAAACGTTTATTTACAAATCTTTTACTTTTCAGCGAGGATGTATTTTAGCTTGAATAGTTAAATTTGACATTTGAAAAGTTATATCAAAAGTAGTATAAAAATGAGTTTAACGTGAATTATGAGTCCAATCTTAGATAAGTGCAATGCAGACTTAATCATTAAAATTACCCCAAATATTTTTC
>JANWZC010000180.1 GCA_025054975.1 Raineya sp. | reverse complement strand
TGATGAAATCATTGAAAATAATGGGGGAATTATGCCTGGCGAACTTTTGAATGTTGGTTTTGATATGCTCAAACCCATGAGCAAATTACGTAAATACACCAGCGTAGTAGATATGATGGATGATGAAGACAAACTAATGAATTTCTTGCGAATGGAAAAATGGGTTGCCAATAGCCCCGACCAAGCAGGTGAATGTTTTAAGCAGTTTATCAAAGACCTTTACCAAGAAAATAAACTCATCAAAAATGAATTGGTAGTAGGCAATCATAAGGTTAATATGAAAAATATTACAATGCCCATTCTGAATATCTATGCCGAATCTGACCATTTAGTGCCTCCTCCTTGCTCTATTCCTTTGGATAAATATGTAGGTTCAAAAGATATTCAAACTTACAAGTTTCCGGGCGGGCATATTGGCGTATTTGTAGGGGCAAGGTCGCAAAAAGAGTTAGCCCCCACCATTGTAAATTGGCTTAAAGAGAGAGATTAGATAAAACGCAGTGCAAGAAAATAAGTTTCTTATTTCTATTGTAGGAGCAACAGCAGTCGGTAAAACAGAAATGGCTATTCGTTTGGCAAAACACTTTCAAACGGAAGTCATTTCTGCTGATTCAAGGCAATTTTTCAAAGAACTCAATATTGGCACAGCTAAACCTACCCTTGCCGAAATGCAAGGCGTACCGCACCATTTCATTGATAACCTCTCTATAACTCAAAAATACACCGTTGCTGACTTTGAAAAGGAGGCTTTACGTGTTTTAGAGCAAATTTTTGAGCGAAAAAATGTTGCCATTTTGGTAGGTGGTTCAGGTTTGTATTGCAAGGCTTTGTGGGAAGGCTTCGACGAAATTCCTGATGTACCTGAAACTTTTAGAAAACAGGTAATTGAAGCCTATCAAACCAAAGGTCTACATTTTTTGCAAGAAGAGCTACAAAAATTAGATGCTGAATATTACTCGCAGGTAGATACACAAAATCCGCAAAGACTTATGCGTGCTTTAGAGGTGTGTTGGGCAACAGGCAAACCTTTTTCAAGTTTTCGCAAAGGCAAAAAGTCTGAAAGAAATTTCAGAAATATCAAGATTGGTTTGGAGCGTCCTCGTGAGGAGTTGTATGAACGCATCAATCAACGAATGGACTCAATGCTTTCGCAAGGACTTTTAGAGGAGGCTCAAAATTTATATGCTTTCAGAAATCATAATGCTTTGCAAACCGTAGGCTATCGTGAAATCTTTGACTTCTTGGAAGGCAAACAAGATTGGGAAAATACCGTAAGATTACTCAAACAAAATTCACGACATTACGCTAAAAGGCAAATGACTTGGTTCAAGAAAGATAAGGAAATTGTATGGTTTCACCCTTCGCAATACGCTGTTATTGTGCAGTTTATTGAATTGCAAATGCAAAATCCGCTATAACAAACCTTTCGCCTTGATTTCCAAATATTTGTTGATAGCATTAACCGTGAGGTCTTTGGGCTTGGTGAGAATAGCTTGTATGCCGTATTTCTGCAATTCCTTGATAATCAACTTTTTTTCAAAAGCCAATTTTTCTGCAATTGTTTGGTTGTAAATCTCTTCGGTATTGGTAGGATTTTGGAAAATCATTTTATCTAATTCCGTATTGTAGAAAATAATCACCACCAACAGGTGTGAAGCGGCAATTTTTCGCAAAAAAACCACTTGTCGCATCATAGATGAAAGCGATTCAAAATTAGTGTAAAGCAATAACAAACTACGTTGCTTGATTTTATGCTTGATAGTCAAGTATAAGCGTTCAAAATTTGCCTCTTTGTAAGCTGTTTTCTGGTTGTAGAGATTTTCAAGGATTTTGTTCATTTGTCTTTGCTCGCGTGTGGCAGGCAAAACTACATCAATTTTATGCCCAAACGTAATAAGTCCTGCTTTATCGTCTTTGCTGAGGGTAACTTTGGACATCACCAAAGCCGCATTGATAGCATAATCCAACAAAGAAAGTCCTTCAAAAGGCATTTTCATCGTTCTGCCCTTGTCAATGATGTTATAGACGTGCTGTGAGCGTTCATCTTGGTAATGGTTGGTCATTAGGGTATTACGGCGGGCTGTAGCTTTCCAGTTGATAGTGCGAATATCATCTCCTTGCACATATTCCTTGATTTGCTCAAACTCACGATTATTGCCAAAACGCCGAATTTTCTTAATGCCCATTTCGGTCAGATGATTGGAAAATGCTAAAATCTCATACTTTTTCAAGGCAAAAAAAGCAGGATAAGTAGGAACTTTGACGTTCTGACTAAATTGAAAACGGCGAGCCACCAAACCTATTGGCGAAGAAACAAATACGTTCAATGCACCAAAGTTATACTCTCCACGTTTAGTAGGACGCAAAAAATATGTAACATTTTTCATTTCTTGGGAACTGAGATTTTCAAAAATCTGAAAGTTTCGCTCCTGAAACTGCTCGGGTAGTTCGTCAATCACTTTCACACGTACAGGAAAGGAGTATAAATTTTGCAGAGTGATATGAATAGGGTTCTTATCACCATTGGAAAGTCTTCCAAAACTTTTTCTTGAAGCCTTGAAAGCAGTTTTTTTGCTGTAAAGTAGCAGTGTATCCAAAAAAAATAAACCTATCAGCACAAAAACCAAAACTTTTGCTATCGGAAAAAGCCAAACAAGACTATATGAAGCCACCAAAAGTAAAACAAGAAAAATGATTACCAAGAAAAAACGATTGTTCAGATATAAACTTTTCAGCATAACTTGGGTGAGTAAAAGTTTTTCGTAATTTTACGCAAAATTACAGAAACAAACCATTTATGGACTTACAAAAAATTCCGCTTAACGATTTACACGAGAGTTTAGGGGCAAAAATGGTCGGATTTGCAGGTTATTCTATGCCTGTGCGTTATAGTTCCGATAAAGCCGAACATATAGCAGTTCGTCAGAATGTAGGGGTATTTGATGTTTCGCATATGGGAGAATTTTTGCTCAAAGGCGAAAAGGCTTTGGATTTGATTCAGCGGGTTTGCACTAACGATGCTTCTAAACTCACTAATGGCAAGGCTCAATACAGCTGTATGACCAACGAACAAGGTGGCATTGTTGATGATTTGCTTGTGTATCGGATTAGCGAAAACGAATATATGCTTGTAGTCAATGCCTCAAATATTGAAAAAGATTGGAACTGGTTACAGAAGCATAATACCGAAGGCGTTGAAATGCAAAATATTTCCGCAGAAACTTGCTTATTTGCTGTTCAGGGACCGAATGCTATCAAGGTCTTGCAGAAAATTACTGCTGTGGATTTAGCTCAAATTCCTTATTATAGTTTTGTGAAGGGGACAATTGGGGGTGTGGAGAATGTAATTATTTCCGCAACAGGTTACACAGGAGCAGGTGGTTTTGAATTGTATGTGCATAAGGGTTTTGCTGAAAAGTTGTGGAAAGCCATTTTTGAGGCGGGAAAAGAATTTGATATTCAGCCTATTGGCTTGGGGGCAAGAGATACTTTGCGTTTGGAAATGGGCTATTGCTTGTACGGCAATGATATTGACGACACTACCTCACCTTTGGAAGCGGGTTTAGGCTGGATAACGAAATTCACTAAAAATTTCATAGCTTCTGACATTTTGCAAAAACAAAAACAAGAAGGCGTACAACGCAAATTAGTAGCTTTCCGTATGGAAGGCAAAGGCATACCTCGCAAAGATTATGCGATTACAAACGAAAAAGGTGAAATTATTGGTAAGGTTACATCAGGAACAATCTCTCCTATGCTCAATGTAGGCATTGGCTTGGGCTATGTGCAAACGCCTTATAGCAACGTAGATACTGAAATTTTTATCCAAATTCGTAACCAAGCCGAAAAAGCAAAAGTTGTTAAGTTGCCTTTTTATGAAAAAGGGGTTTAGATTTTTGCAAAAAATTCCTGCAAGTATAGCTATTTTGTTGGTGAAATTTTATCAGATAGCCATTTCGCCTTGGTTTCCTGCTTCTTGTCGTTACATGCCTACGTGTTCGGTATATATGATTGAGGCAATCAAGAAATATGGTTTTTTCAAAGGCTTTTGGTTAGGTTTGAAACGTTTGAGTCGTTGCCACCCTTGGGGTGGTAGCGGCTACGACCCTGTGCCATAGAAAAATTGAATAATTGTCTGAAAAATAAAATAACCCTTTACTCACAGAGCAAGGGCTATTGGGCAAAACTATTCACAAATAGAATCTACTTTATTGAGGAAGTAATTGAATGGCTTTTTCTAATTGGTCATCTCTTCCTGTACCCAAAAGACGAGGCAAATACATTGAAACTTGTACTCAAAAAAATTCCATTTTATGCCGCTCTTTTGGCATTTCGGCTCCGCTCAATGACTAAAAGAGTGGTTTTGATATACTCTCCTCAAAATTACTTCACATTCAGTATAAGTTCCCAGCATACCGAGAGAAGGAAAGTATTAAAATTTTGAGAAATTTCATTTATTTTTCTGTTTTTCACTAAATTTGCGTCTTAGAAAACCACAATGCACACTAAAAGAATCATTCCTTGTTTAGATATCAAAGACGGCAGAACTGTCAAAGGGGTAAATTTTGTAAATCTCATTGACGCAGGTAATCCCGTAGAATTAGCCGAGCAGTACGCTCGTGAAGGAGCTGATGAACTAGTTTTCTTGGACATTAACGCTACGGTTGAAAATAGAACTACTTTACTTCATTTAGTTCGTGAGATTGCTTCAGTTTTGAATATTCCCTTCACAGTGGGCGGAGGAATTGGAAATAAGTCAGACGTTTATGCACTTTTGCAAGCAGGAGCCGATAAAGTTTCTGTAAATTCTGCGGCAGTTCGCAATCCTAAACTTATAGAAGAATTAGCCAAAGAATTTGGCTCTCAATGTGTAGTGGTAGCTATTGATACAAAAAAACTAACAGGTACGCATTACGTACATACACACGGAGGAAGGCAATCGACTTCTTTGATTACCTTGCAATGGGCAAAAGAAGTTTATCAAAGTGGTGCTGGTGAAATTTTACTTACCTCAATGGATGCTGACGGCACTAAACAAGGTTTTGACTTGCCCATAACTGCCCAAGTGGCTGAAAGTGTCCCTATTCCTGTGATTGCATCAGGAGGAGCAGGCAAAAAAGAGGATTTTTTGGCTGTATTTCAACAAGGTAAAGCCGAAGCAGCATTGGCAGCAAGTGTCTTTCATTTTGGTGAAATCTTGATAAAAGACTTAAAAAACTTTTTACATCA
>JANWZC010000017.1 GCA_025054975.1 Raineya sp. | reverse complement strand
TTTTGTATGTTTTACTTGGATATTTTTCAGAGCAAATCCCATTGAAGTAGGTGGAGGTAAGCAAATTTCTGCTTTTGAAGTTGCTCAAATTATCTTGCAGAAAATTGCTAAACAATTCGCTTGGGAAAATGTAGTAGAAATCATTATAGCTTATCAAAACGTCTTACTTGTGATGATTTTAGCGTACATTTTGTATTTTTTTCCTGCAAAATGGAAAAATTTTTTGCAAGAGAAATTTATGCTATCTCCTGAATGGACAAAGGCGGTTGGCGTTTTCCTATGGATAATACTTTTTTACTACCAAGTACGTTCTTGGCAAAATCAGCCGTTTATTTATTTTCAATTCTAAAATTTCGCCGAGAAAATTACCCTTGTCACCGAGCAAAATTTAAAATTCAAGCAAATAAAATTTGTTTTTTTACAAAAAATGTTTATCTTTACATCATTATTAGAAAAAGAATCAAACCTAAACTAATTAAACTGCTACCACTATGAAAGTATCCGCCTTAAAACTTAAAATTTGGAGTGAGGAAGTAATTTCTCCTCTTGCTTGGCAAAGAATTATTTTGAAGGCTTTGCCCGCTTTGAAAGAAATGGGGTACGAACTAAATGCCTTGATGAATCCTTCTGAAACTTTGGTTTTTTCAGAAAAGTCTTTTGAAATTATTGATTTAGCAGTAAGAGAACTTTATCAAACAGAAATTTTACCTGAACTTGTAACCGCTTAACAAAACATAGAAAGAATGAATGCTCTTAAAATTAAAGAATGGTGTGATAGCAATATCACACCTATGGCATGGCAAAGAATAGTGATGAAAAATTTAGACCTATTCAAAGCCAAAGGCTGGGGACTAACAGAAGCTAATTCCCCAAATGCGTCAATGGTGTTGGATAGTGCTATGGTAAAAGCTATCAAAAGTTCTATCAGGGAAATGTATCAAATGGAGCTGCCTGATAGTGTGCTTGTATAAAAACGCGTAGTTTAAGGTTTAATCAAATGCCTTTACCTATGGGTGAAGGCAAATTTTTTTACTTTTTTCGTTACCAACAAAAATTCAAAAGGCTTGCTGTCTGTTTTCTTTTTCGTATTTTTGCTTATGTTTTGGTTTGAGCAATGAAAATAACTCATTTACACCTTGTCAATTTCAAGCGATTTACAAACCTACGCATAGAGAATATTCCTGAAACTTCTAAATTAGTTTTACTAATTGGTGCAAATGGTTCAGGTAAGTCTTCCGTATTTGATGCCTTTGCATTCGTAGATGCTGCTATCAAAAGGGATATAGGACCTACCGAAGATTTTTGGAACTACTTCAAAAAGAAAATCAATGAACCTGTTAGCGTAAGTATCCAATTTGCAGACCAAACTACACTCATCGTTTCTGATGATAGATTTTTAGCTCCTAATTTGCCTAAAACTACTTTTTATGGCAGAACCAGCTTCCGACAAATTCCCCGACTTACAAGAAAAGTTTTAGGTCAATCAAACATAAATATTGAACAAGATGCCGATAGACCTATATTTTTCATTGACCGAGATATTCGTTTTGAAAACGATGTAGAAAAAATCACTGCTACCATCTTAAAAGATTTTTTTCGCTTGGGGCAGTCTAATGAACAAATTTGGCAAAAATACATCAATCCTATCAATAATGCCCTTGAAAATATTTTTGGCAGTGCCAATGGTACTAAACTTCAACTTATTGAAATTATCCCGCCCCTTGAAGGAAAAGTTGCTCAAATCAATTTTCGCAAAGGAGACTCAGAATTTCACTACAATTATTTGAGTGCAGGCGAAAAAGAAGTTGTAAATTTGTTAATCAATTTGCTTAGTCGTCGCTCACTCTATCAAGATAGTGTTTGCTTTTTTGACGAAATAGACTTACACCTCAACACGAAAATTCAATTTAACCTACTAAAAGAAATTACTGAAAATTGGATACCTGAAAATTCACAACTCTGGGTGGCTTCACATTCTTTGGGTTTCATAGAATATGCTAAACAATCGGAAAATGCCTCTATTATTGACTTTGATGATTTGGATTTTGATTTGCCTCAAACTCTTTTTCCCGAACCCAAAGACAACCCCGAAATTTATGAAATTGCTGTAAGTAAAGAGTTTTTACCTGCTTTATTTCAGCACATGGACATCTATTTCGTGGAAAATAAAGACAAAGACTATTATGCTAACGTAGAAATCCCTAAAACGCTTTTTGTAGCAGAAAACAACAGAAATAGTGTATATCACAAAGTTAGAACTAATCAATATAAAGGTATTGTAGATAGAGATTTTCTCACAGATGATGATATTATTCAAATCAAAAAACACTATCCTCGTTTGGTAGTTTTGCGATATTACAGCATTGAAAATTATTTGTATCACCCAGACAATTTGGAGGAATACTACCAAGCACAGCACAAAGAATTTGATAAAAGTCAGTATATTGCTCAGCTTACAGAGACAAAAAATCAAGTAAAGGATACTTTCATTCCAACTCTTATGCTGAAACGCACCGAATATCCATATTTTAGTGAACCTGAATATAATGGCAATTCCTTGCAAAATCGCTTCAAAAATAAAAATGAAAACCAAGAGCAATCCGCTGAAATAGCTCGCTACCTCAACAGCAATGATTTTGAAACCTATTACAAGGTTTTACCTATGAAATCTTATTGTACTCATCTACCTCAAAGACAAAATATTCCTAAAACTGAACTTGCTAAAACTTCTTGGTTTAAGGGGAAAATCCAAAAACTTCTTGCCGAATATTCAAATAATCTTTGATGAATTTGTATTTTTGCTCCAAACCTAACTAATAATGGCAGAAATCATACCTTTCCGTGCTTGGCGATATGCTCCACATTTACCCATAGACGAACTTACTTCTCCACTTTTTGATGTTGTTTCAGAAAAGCAAATCAGGGCTTTGTATGCACAAGAATACAACAGCATACATCTTTCTGTACCCGCTTTGGGCGTGAGCTATGCAGAAATTGCTAATCTGCAAGAACAATGGAAAAAACAAGGCATACTTCGCCAAGACGAATTGCCCGCTATTTATCCGTATTACCAATATTTTTCCTTGCCTAATTCCAATAAAACCTTATGCCGAAAGGGTTTTATTGCTATGATACGCGTGCATGAATGGAATGAAAATCAAATCTTACGGCACGAAAACGTTTTGCCACATTCCGTCAATGACCGCACAGAACTTTTGCGAGCTACCCAAATGAATATAGCTCCCACTCACGGACTTTACACGGATACTTTGCACCAATTAGAACCTTTTATGGACGAAAGTATGCTTGCTCCTATCTATGAAACCGAAGATTATCAAGGTGTAAAAGATGTTTTGAGTGTCATTCAAGATGCCCGAGTAATTGCTAAATTTCAGGAAGTTATTGCTCAATCTAAAATTATTCTCGCTGATGGACATCATCGTTATACAAGTTCTTTGGAGTTTGCCAAAGAAATGCGAAAAAAGAACCCTCACCATACAGGCAAAGAAATGTATAACTACCACCTGATGTACTTCACCAACACCGAAAGTGATGATTTGAAAATCCTGCCCACACACCGACTTGTGCATGATTTACCCAATTTTGATGAACAAGCCCTGATTGATAAACTGCATCAATATTTTGATATAAAGCCTGTCATTGAGGCTGAAACGTTGGAAGAAGTAATTGCAGGCAAACCTTGGACTTTTGGATTAGTTACGCAAAATCTTTCTTGCAAAATTCGCCTTCGCAACGAGGTTTTTGAACAAATGACTTGGCATTTTCCCGAAGTAGTTAAGCGTTTGGATTTAACTATTCTGCATTACTTCTTACTTTACAAGGTATTAGGTATTAGCAAAGAAGAACAACAACAAGGCAAATATCTTTCTTTTGTTCGCAATTTTCACGAATGTTTGGAAAGAGTTGAACATCAAAAGGCTCAAATTGCCCTTATCACGCAAGGGGTAAATATTGAAGAGGTTAAGAAAGTTTGTGAAAGTGGTTATACTATGCCTCAGAAATCTACTTATTTTTATCCCAAAGTAGTGTGTGGGTTTGTTTTTGCAAGTATTGTAGAAAGTGAAAATAACTCAATGGCAGATAAATTTTTCAGAAAAATAGAAGACAGATAACACCGCAAAATTTGGGATATGTCAGGAATTGCAATCATTGAAAAATACTTTCCTCATCTTTCTGCAAAGCAGAAACAACGTTTTGAGGCACTTTTGCCTTTATATCAAGAGTGGAATGCCAAAATTAACGTAATTTCACGCAAAGACATGGACGAGTTTTATACGCATCATGTATTGCATTCTTTGGGCATTGCCAAAGTCTTGATGTTTGAACCAATGACTATGGTGCTTGATGTAGGCACAGGAGGTGGTTTCCCTGGTATTCCGCTTGCTATTTTGCAGGAAAATGTAGAATTTCATTTGATTGACTCGGTTGGCAAGAAAATAAAGGTAGTAGAAGCAGTGGTACGAGCACTTGAATTAGACAACGTACAATTTCGCCAAATTCGTGCCGAGCAAGTAGAAAATGGCATGTATGATTTTATTTTAAGTCGTGGAGTTACGCAGGCAGATGTGTTTTATGATTGGGTAAAAAACAAATTCAGCAAGAATCAGTACAATAAACTGCCCAATGGAATCTTACACCTGAAAGGCGGAGATTTAACCGAAGAACTTGCCAAACTCAAACGAAAATACAAAATTTTCAACCTTGCCGATTTCTTTCAAGAGCCTTTCTTTGAAACCAAAAAAGTAGTATATATTCCTCGCTTTTAGTCGAAAACTTCCAAAGATTTTATACTCAAAAAATTGGTTTTTAACTTTCATGTATTTCGGTTTTTGCTTAACATAGGTTTGCAATTTCTTTCCTCAGACTCTTTTTTACTTGATATAACCCTCTTTTGGCATAGTCAATTTTTTCATAAGCGGTTTTCGGATAAATGGGAATAAATTGCCTAAAAAATTTAAAAATTTGAGTTTGAAAGTAAGAATATGATGAGTTTGATGTTGATGGGTGGCTTTCCAAATTTTTTGAGCTATTTCTTGCGGTTGAAGGTGTATGCCCATTTTGCCGACTGCCCAAGCCTTATATTCAGCTTTACCGAGCATATCTGTATTAACAAACGGTGGCATAATGTCTGAAACTTTTATATTTAACCTTGAAAGTTCTATTTCCAGCCCTTCTGTAAAGCCCCGAACAGCATGCTTAGTTGCCGCATACACACAAAATTCAGGTACTCCGTAAATTGCCGAAGCAGACGAAAGATTGATAATTTGTGAAGATTTAGTATTTTTCAGTAATGGCAAAGCCCAATAAGTAGTATTGATAACCCCCCAAAAGTTAATATCAATCATTTTTTTCTGTTCGTCAAGAGAGATATTTTCAAAAAAGCCCATTCGTAGAATTCCTGCATTATTTACCAAAACGTCTAAACGATTTTGTGTGAGAGAAGCTAATTTTTCGAAAACAACTTGCATTTCGGTTGTACTGCAAACATCTGCTTTTTGCAAAAAAATAGCTTGATTACCTATTTCTTGTTTTAATTTTTCAAGGCTTATTTCATCAATATCAACTCCACTTACTTGCCAACCCTTTTGTGCAAAAAGCAAAGCAGTAGCCTTACCAATGCCATTAGCAATGCCTGTGATAAAAATATATTTGGACTCCATAATCTTTTTTTGAAATAACATTTTTTGATGTTTTTGTTTGCAAAATTTTGAAAAAATTATTTATTTTTACGCAATCTCAAAAAAGATCTTTTCAGAAATTTGTTTTTTAGTAAAAAGTAGTATTTTTGCCAAAAGATAGAACGAAAAGTTTTCTGATTTATGCTTAATTTTGATACAGCTATCAAAGAAGTTGCCAATAAATTTAATGCACAAATAAAGGAACTTTCTCCGGGCGTATATTCCTTAGATATACCTTTCAAACTCAAAGATGGTTCAAGTCGTTATCAGTATGTATATGCTTGGGTAATCAAAGATACATACAAAAATAAAGAGTATTTTTACTTCAATAGTCGTTGTGGCACTTACGAAAAAGGAACAACAGATACCTACAATCTTTTGAAAGAAGCAGGTTACGGGCACTATTCTACCATTACAATAGCCGCCGATAAATTACCAGACGGCACACCTTGTGAAACTGTCGTAGTACAAGCCAGCCCAATAGCTGAGCATGTTAAAACGATTGATGAACTTGCTGATATTGTCTGGGAAGTAGCAGAAGTTGCTGATATTATTGAAGAAAAGTATTTCGGGGGGGATAAAAATTAGTTTCACCACAAACCAAAAAAGTTATGTCAAAAAAGTTTAGTTTTTTTCATCATTACGTCAATATGAGTGATGATGATATACTGATTTCTTACAAAGGACCTATGTCTGACGTGATTATTCACGAAATTAGTAAGGAAATTCAGGCAAAGCTCGCCGAAGACCCCAAGTCGGGCAAGAAGGTGTACGCTATTTTTATAGAGCTTGCCCAGAATATCTTTTTCTACTCTTCCGAATCCACTATGCTTGGGGGAAAAACCTATCGGATTGGCTCTATTGTACTTTCCCAAGATGAGGAAAATTACACGCTTACCACAGGAAACATCGTGGAGAAGAAGTGGATTCCTATTCTGTGGGATAGGTGCGAAATGATTAACAATGCCGACCGCGAAACCTTGCGTAAAATGAAATTTGAACAACGTGACCAAGGTACTATGAGTACTGAAAATAGTAAGGGTGCAGGTATCGGACTTATTCAAGTAGCCCTTACATCAGCTCAACCTATTTCCGTTGAATTTAGAGATATTGATGAAACTAAGTCATTCTTTGCATTATCTGTAAGTGTTAAGAAAAATCTGTAAGCAAACAAAAACATTAAAACAATGGAAAATCTGATTATTGAAGGGGTAAAGAGTACCTATTTCACGCCTCACGTTACTTTTAATGCCTCCACAGGAGAATGTTCTATTGCGGGGGAATCCTATTTAGAAGATACTTGGGATTTTTACAAGCCTATTTTGGCGTGGCTCAAACAATATACCGAAGAAGTTAAAGGTCCTATTAATTTCACTTTTGACCTTACTTATTACAATACGAGTTCTTCCAAATGTTTTTTGGATATTGTAAAACTTTTGAAAGAATACAAAGAAAATGGTGGGCAAGTTACTATCAACTGGAAACACCCCGAAGACGATGATGATATTCGTGAGGAAGCCGAAGACTACAAGAACTTTTTGGGCATTGATATCAATATCATTGCCTATTAAATTCCTATTTTCTTGTGTCTAATGTCTTGTGCCTAATGTCTAAATAAAGGTATCTTTGAACTTTTACTTAAACTTTGGCTACCTTGAAGCTATCGGGGTAGCCATGTTTTTGGTACTTTATGGCTTGTATGGGTGGCTTTCATATCGGAGGGCAAAAATTTTGAATTTGCCTTTGCGTAAATATTTTTGGCTGAAACTAATTTTTAGGTTAGTGTATTTTAATTTTTTTATCTTAGCCTTGTTGGGACCTACTATCGGTGAAGAAAAACAGCAGGTCAAGGTACAGGGCAAAGATATTATGTTTGTAGTTGATGTTTCAGATTCAATGCTTGCCCAAGATGTGCTACCTTCCCGTTTGGAAAAAGTAAAATTTGAACTGCAAAATCTTTTACAAAATCCCTTGCAAGCACGTATGGGCATGGTAGTATTTGCTCAGGAAGCCTATCAGTTTTGCCCCCTAACCAAAGATTACTCGCTATTGCAAAGTGTTTTTATACCTGCTCTTTCAACTCAGATGATGAAAAACCCCAGCACGCAAATTTACAATGCCATAGAACTTGCCCTACAAAGTCTCTTAAACGAAAGTCAAGACCAAATTCATAAAAGAGCAAAAATTCTTGTCCTCTTCACCGACGGTGAAGATTGGGGAGAAAACATCATCACCTTGGCTCAAACTATTAAGCGTAAAGGAGTACATTTACTTGTAGTAGGAGTAGGTTCGGAGCAGGGAAGTCCTATTCTTACTGCAACAGGCTTCAAAAAAAATGATAAAGGTGAAAAAGTAATCAGCAAATTAAATAGGAATTATTTGCTCAACTTTGTCAGTCAAGCCGAAGGAAAATATTTTGAAATCAGTCAGGAAGGGCAAACCCTTCGTAACGATATGGATAAAGTGCGAGCTATGTTGGAGGAAATTCAAGGGATTCTGCAAGACAAACGAGAAATTAGCTTAGAAGCCAACAAATATTATTATCCGCTTATTTTGGCGTTTGTGATGCTCTGCTTGGATATGGTAGTTACGACACGTATCATTAAATTGCCAAATTGATTTTTCAATGACAATTCATAAATACTGCTTCTCTACAAAATCATTTTTCATTTAGTTGGTGCGAAAAAGCTACATGTTTTTCCAATAATTTTGTTTTTTTCGCAATGCAAAAAGGAAGCCTCTGAGCAAAATTTGGAAGTGATTTAGCAAATTAGGGAAAAAACCAAAATGTTCTTGAAGAATTTTGTAACGTTCTAACAAAGAAATTTTACGTTTCTGCGTAGTGAGACCACCAAGTAAGTAGGTAGCAATAATTTCGTGTGTATGAACAACTTTTTGAGTCTTTTTTAGTACCCTTATTATCCAATCAATATCTGCTGAAAGTGTGTAAGAAAGATTATAAGGTTCGCAAAGGCTTCTTTTGGCAATAAAAGCCTGATGACAAACTACTAAACCTTTGCGTAAATCTCGCCAAGTAAGATTGGAGGGCAATTTATGAGGAGTAATTTCACTTCGCAAGCCCAAAGGTTGCAAAGTATTTTCTGCTACAATCATAGCATCGCCATAATATACATCTGCCCAACCATCTTGTTGCGAAAAAACTTTTTCCAAAGTAGTTTCTTCGTAAAAGGTATCTCCTGCATTCATAAAAATCACATAATCACCTGTGGCTTGGGCAAGTCCTTTATTCATGGCATCGTATAAGCCTTTATCGGGTTCGCTTACCCAAAAATCTAGATAATGAGCATTCCGCTTGATAATAGCAAGCGTTCCGTCTGTGGAGTTGCCATCAATGATGATATACTCTTTATGAGGATAAGTCTGTAAAATAACACTTTTCAGGGTTCTTTCTAAATATTTTTCAGCATTATAGGTGATAGTGATAATAGAAATTTTGGGCAAAGACATTGCATTTGCAACTATTTATACTTACACCGATTTCAGTAGTTTCCAATTTCTCCTCTCACCGAAACATAAACAAATAGCTACATTCTTCACACTATAATTCTTGCATTTTACTTACAGGCTTAAAGATGGCTCATTCTGCCGTATTTCTCTCAAAAATTCACATTCCTGCTGACTTGAAAGTGTACTTTCAGTTACAAAGGTTGCACTATTTTTAGAAACTTCCTAATTTTATCCACAAAATCTTTTACCTTCTAATAACCCCTAAAATTTTCAAAACCTTCATGCAAAATAAAGTAGTTGTAATTACAGGAGGCTCTTCGGGAATAGGAAGAGCTTGTGCAGAAATTTTTGGAAAAGCAGGAGCTAAAATTGTGATTACAGGCAGAAATGAGCAAAACCTGCAAGAAGTTAGTTTGCAACTCAATCAGCTTGGAATTACTTGTTTGCCCATTATTGCAGATGTATCCAACGAAAACGATTGTGCCAATGTTATTTCGGATACCATACATCATTTTGGTAAAATAGATGTACTCATCAATAATGCAGGAATTTCCATGCGAGCCTTGTTCGAAGAGTGTAGCCTTTCCGTAATTCGTAAAGTAATGGAAACCAATTTTTTCGGTACCGTGTATATGACAAAATACGCTTTACCGCATATCATTCAAACTCAGGGTTCAGTGGTAGGTATTTCTTCTATTGCGGGTTATAGGGGCTTGCCTGCTCGTACGGGTTATTCAGCTTCTAAGTTTGCTATGAATGGTTTTTTAGAGGCTTTGCGTACCGAACTTTTACCTAAAAAAGTTCACGTACTTATTGCGGCACCAGGCTTTACAGCCTCTAATATTCGTAAAACAGCTCTTGCCAAAGATGGTACCATACAGGGTGAGTCGCCACGAGACGAAAACAAAATGATGAGTGCTGAAAAAGTTGCTCAGTATATCTTGAAAGCCGTACAACAACGCAAATCTGAACTTATTCTAACTTCACAAGGCAAAATAACGGTTTGGCTGAATAAGTGGCTTCCCAAGAATTGGATTGATAAACTTGTGTTTAATGCCTTAAAAAAAGAACCCAACTCTCCTCTGCAATGAAGTTATACCAAATGTAAAATGATTTTGAGGAAAGTATATGGAAATCACTTTTTTGGTCGTTGAGCGAAGCCGAAACACTAAAAGAGTGATACAAAACCGATTTTTTTTGAGTATAATACAAAGGAGATTTTTAGTGCGTTTTATTTTCTAACGTTGTTCAAAATCAAGTCTGCCGCTTTTTCAGCTATCATAATAGTTGGTGCATTCGTATTGCCGCTAATGATTTCAGGCATAATAGAAGCATCTACTACACGCAAATTTCCAATGCCCTTCACCTGTAAAAATTCATTAACGACAGTTGTTTCGTCATTTTCTTGTCCCATTTTACAAGTGCCTACGGGGTGATACACACATTCCAAAGTTTTTCGAATATGTTCAGCAACCAATTCATCATCATCAATGCGGGCAGGGAAGTACAATTCTTTTCGGCATTTGTCAAAGGCTTGGGCTTGCATGATTTCATAAGCCTTACGAACTCCTCTGATAAGTTGTTGTAAATCTGCTGACTCAGCAAGATAATTAGGTTGAATGATAGGCGAATCAAGCGGATTTTTAGAACGAATACTTATCCAACCTCTACTTCGGGGTTTGAGCAGGGTAGGTAAAATAGAATATCCATTATGGCGAGGATATTCATCAAGGTTGTATAAATCTACATTGTAATCTCCCAAATGGGCAGGTACAAAATGAAATTGTATATCTGGGCGGTCATTTTCAGGATTGAGTTTTGTGAAGGCATTAGCTTCCAAAGGCGAAGCCGTAGCAAAGCCCTTCTTGAATAAAAAGTAATTCAACAGCCCTTTGAGCTGATTGTGTAATTTCAGGTCGTTGTTAGCAGTAGGAACTTTGGCAGAGCTACTAACAATCGCAAAGCAATGGTCTTGTAGATTTTTTCCTACCGCAGGCAAATCTTTTACTACTTCAATGCCTAATTTTTGCAAAACTTCTTTTTCTCCGATGCCTGAAAGCATCAAAATTTGTGGTGAGCCAAAAGAACCCGCTGAAAGAATTACCTCTTTGCTTGCCGAAAAAACTTGTTTTTGCGAGCCTCCCACAAACACTTCTACTCCTTTGGCAACATCATTTTGCACTACAATACGACTTACCACGGTGTTGGTAAGCACTTTCAAATTAGGGCGACTTATAGCGGGTTTCAGAAAAGCCTGTGCAGTGCTATGACGGCGATAATTTTTAATTGTAAATTGAAAAAAGTTTGTTCCTGTTTGTTCTTTTCCATTGAAATCAGGATTATACGGAATACCGCACTCCATACAAGCCTCTATAAAAGCCTCTGAAACGCTGTAATGCGAGTATGGGAAGCGTACATTCAGCAATCCACCTGTGCCGTGAAAACCTTTATCTACTTTTTCGTAGTCTTCGTTGTTTTCAGATTTAATGAAGTAAGGCAATACCTCTGCAAAACTCCAACCTTTACAACCCATTTTTGCCCAATCATCATAATCTTTGGGATTGCCACGAATGTAAGCCATAGCATTGGTAGAGCTACAGCCTCCCAGCACCTTGCCACGAGGCTGAAACATCTTTCGCTCATTGACAAAAGTTTGAGGTTCAGTGTAAAAAGCCCAATCCACACTGCTACGATTGAGCTTTGTATAAGCGGCAGGTATGTGAATTTCTAATTTAGTATCCTTGCTACCTGCTTCAATAAGCAGAACTTTATTGTGCGATTCTGCCGAAAGCCGATGAGCAAGCACACAACCCGCCGAACCCGCCCCAATAATAATGTAATCGTACATTTTTTGTGTGTTTTATTCAATAACTCTTACAAATTCCTAAAAGTTTAGGAATTAGAATTACTAAAAACTCACAAATTACCTACCATTTTCTTCGGATTGACCCATTCGTCAAATTGTTCATTGGTTACCAAACCCAACTCCAAAGCCGCCTGACGCAAAGTTTTATTTTCTTTGTGAGCTTTTTTAGCAATCTTAGCGGCATTTTCGTAGCCTATATGTGGATTGAGTGCTGTTACGAGCATTAGCGAATTTTCTAAATGCTTCTGAATAACTTCAAGATTAGGTTCAATGCCTACTGCACATTTGTTGTTGAAGGAAACACAAGCATCCCCCAGCAAACGAGCTGATTGTAGTACGTTGTAGGCAATTAAGGGTTTGAATACGTTTAGTTCAAAATGTCCGTTTGAGCCACCCATACTCACTGCAACGTCATTACCAATTACCTGACAACACACCATAGTCAGAGCCTCTGGTTGAGTGGGATTTACCTTGCCTGGCATAATGGATGAACCAGGTTCATTATCGGGAATCAGAATTTCACCAATACCACAACGAGGTCCTGATGAAAGCATACGAATATCATTAGCAATTTTCATCAAAGCCACTGCACTGCGTTTCAAAGCTCCTGAAAGTTCTACCATAGCATCGTGAGCGGCAAGAGCTTCAAATTTATTCGGAGCAGTTATGAAAGGATATCCTGTAAGTTCGGCAATTTTTTTAGCAACCAAAACATCATAACCTTTCGGAGCATTTAACCCTGTTCCTACGGCAGTACCCCCCAAAGCTAACTCTCGCACCATTTCCAAAGCGTTTTTAATGGCTCTTATGCTGTTGCGAATCTGTTGCACATAACCCGAAAACTCTTGCCCCAAAGTAAGTGGTGTTGCATCCATGAAGTGCGTTCTACCTGTTTTGACAATATCTTTGAAGGCTTGGGCTTTTTCGTTAAGGGTATTTGCCAAAAGTTCCATTCCTGGAATAGTAACCTCTACTACCATTTTGTAGGCGGCAATGTGCATGGCAGTAGGATAAGTATCATTAGAAGATTGAGACTTATTTACATCGTCGTTGGGGTGTAATATTTTCTTTTCATCGGTGAGTTTGCCTCCTGCCTGTACGTGTGCGTAATTGGCAATTACTTCATTGACGTTCATATTAGACTGCGTACCTGAACCTGTTTGCCAAATTACCAAAGGGAATTGGTCATCTAATTTGCCTTCTAAAATGGCATCGCAAGCCTTAGCTATGAGTGTAGCTTTTTCGGCAGATAGTACTCCCAGTTCTTGATTGGCAAGGGCGGCGGCTTTTTTCAGATAGGCAAAAGCATAAATGATTTCTTTGGGCATAGAACCCTCTGGACCAATACGAAAATTGTTACGACTTCTTTCAGTTTGGGCACCCCAATATACATGAGCAGGAACTTGTACCTCGCCCATGGTATCACGTTCTATTCTGTATTCCATAAGAGCAAATGTTTGATTTGGTTTGCAATATAAGAAAAGGTTTGAAAGTTCAAAAAATACCCCCCAAAAAGCGTAAAATCAAATTTTTTGCATAAATCCACTTTTTTCAAATTCCGTTTTTGGGTGGAGAAAAATTAGTTAGACCGCTCTATTCCATTGATTTTTCAATAAGTTCGGCTAAATCATACACTTTGATTTCAGCTTCTTTTTCTTTGTTTTTGACGCCATCAGTCATCATTACCATACAAAACGGACAGGCAACCGCAATCGCAGAAGGATTAGTTTCCAATGCATCTTCAATGCGTTCAATATTGACATCCTTATTGCCTTTTTCAGGTTCTTTGAACATTTGGGCACCCCCTGCTCCACAGCAAAGTCCTTTGTTTCTATTACGTTTCATTTCCACAAGGGCAACGTCCAAAGCCTCTAATACTTTACGAGGGGCTTCGTAGATATCATTAGCTCTGCCCAAATAGCAAGAATCGTGGTAAGTAATGCGTTTGCCTTTGAACTCGCCACCTTCTTTGAGTTTGATACGCCCTTCATCAATAAGTTGTTGCAAAAATTCCGAATGATGAATTACCTCATAGTTGCCACCGAGTTCGGGATATTCATTTTTGAGCGTATTGAAGCAATGTGGGCAAGCTGTAACAATTTTCTTTATGCCATAATTGTTGAGCGTCTGTATGTTGGAAAGGGCTTGCATCTGAAATAAAAACTCATTTCCTGCTCTACGGGCAGGGTCTCCTGTGCAATTCTCTTCTGTACCAAGCACAGCAAAGTTGATGTTGAGTTTATTAAGAATTTTTGCAAAAGCAATCGTAACTTGCTTGTAGCGGTAATCAAAACTACCTGCACAACCTACCCAAAACAATACTTCGGGGGTTTTACCTTGTGCGGCAAGTTCTGCCATGGTGGGAACTTTGTAAGTATTTGCCATAATGCATTATGCTTGATTGTTGTCTAAAACTTTTTTGTTAGCTTCTTTGTTTTTGAGTCTGAAATAGCCTTTTATAAGCGTAAAAGTAGTAACTGCCAAGAAAAATAAAATTACATACTCCACGTAATTCACCATAGCAGGGAAAGCATGCCCAAGATAATACCCTCCTAAAACCAATAATCCTGACCATAACAAAGCCCCAATAATGTTATAGATAGCAAAATAAGCTAATGGCATTCTTGCCATTCCTGCAAGTAGTGGGGCAAAGGTACGAATAATAGGTAAAAAACGACCTATGATTAAAGCCTTTCCGCCATTTTTATCAAAAAATTTTCTTGTTTGCTCAATATACTTGCTTTTGAAATACCAAGTTTCCTTTCTATTTTCAAAGTTTCTACCCACTAATTTCCCGAAGCCATAACCCGAAAAATTACCCAGAATCGCCGAAATAAAAATTCCTCCGAATACTACCCAAATATTTCCGCCTAAATATTTATCGCAGAGCATACCTGCCAAGAACAACAGATAATCGCCAGGTAGGAAAAAACCAAAAAACCAGCCTGTTTCCAAATAAACAATCAGAAAGACCAAAGCCAAGCCCCCCTTGCTAATAACCTCTTCTGAATTGGTAAGTGTTCGTATGTATTCCCAAATTATTTCCATAGATTGAGACTTCAAACTTCCGAAACCTCTACCAACACTTCTTGGGGTTGGTAAGGTTTTATCCAAAAATTATTAAAATTCACACCTACATAAATGCTTATCAAACCCTCCTGCAACATTTCCAGAATGCTCAAAAAAGTATAGATAAAGTACATTTTGCCTGCATTTTCGCTGATAATGTCTTCAAAAGAAAGTCGCTGTTCGGTTTGCAGACGTTCTAATAGATATTTTTTCTGCCTTTCAATGCTATACGGATATTGTAAAATAGTATGTTGTCCTGTGCGAATATTATTCTTATAGCGTTCCGTTACCTTTTCATAAATTTTAAGTAGCTTGTAAAGGTCAATATCTTGCAATTCAGTTTCTACACTATTGACCGCCGCAATCTTGCGAATTTCAGCTAAAATATTGCCTCTCGCTTCTTTCTGCAAGCGTTCTTCTTCTAATTTGGCAAGTTCGCTTACGATACTTTTGTACTTTTTGTACTCTAATAGATGTCTCACAAGTTCATCACGTGGGTCTATTTCATTGCCTTTTTCGTCAAGTTCGGGGCGAGGCAAAAGCATTTTGGCTTTAATTCTCACCAAAGTTCCTGCTACCAAAATAAACTCACTAGCAACTTCAATGTTTAATTTCTCTAAATGATGAATGTAATCCAAAAAATCTTGGGTTATTTTGGCAATGGGAATATCGTAAATATCTAATTCATCACGCTCAATGAAAAAAAGGAGCAAATCAAAAGGACCCTCAAAAAGAGGAAGTTTAATTTCAAAGGTTGCCAAGCTGGTAACAAATTTTTGAGCGAAATTAAAAAAAATCCTTTTATGTAAGCAAAAATCCTGAAAAATTCTTTTTTCGTTCCTTTTTTGAAATACCAAAAAAGTAATATCTTTGCCGCAAAGCACTGATAAAGGAAATTCAAAAAATTGCTAAAATTTTAGTGAGCAGATGTTTTACAAACAGCATACGCTTGGTAAATCAGTAAGCGTAACAGGAGTAGGGTTGCATACAGGCAAAAACGCTACCATGACTTTTCTTCCTGCTCCCGCAGGTACAGGAATCGTATTCAAAAGAATAGATTTAGAAGGTTCGCCCACAGTACAAGCAGATGTAGATAATGTAGTTGATACTTCACGAGGTACTACGCTTGAACAAAATGGAGCAAGAATTTACACCGTAGAACATACCTTGGCGGCTTTGGTGGGCTTGCAAATTGATAATGCTATCATTGAAATTGATGGTCCTGAACCTCCTATCTTGGATGGCAGTTCAATACAGTTTATCAACATCTTAAAGGAAGCAGGTATTACCGAGCAAGAAGCTGTTCGTAATTTCTACTATATTCCTGAAAATATCACCTATACCGACTCTGCAAGAGGAGTGGAACTTACCGCCAAGCCTGCTTACAACTACGAGTTACACGTAACCGTAGATTACAATTCAGCGGTTTTGGGAGTGCAAAATGCAGAACTTAAAAAAGTTGAGCATTTTGAGACAGAAATTGCTTCTTGTCGTACGTTTTGTTTTTTGCACGAACTTGAAATGTTACACAAGGGTGGGCTTATCAAGGGAGGTGATTTAAGCAATGCCATTGTGATTGTAGATAAAGAAATGCCCGAAAATGAACTTAATGAACTTGCTAAACTTTTGGGCAAAACTTCTGTAAAAGTTGATGTGCAGAAAGGTATTTTGAATAATGTAGAACTTCATTTTCCCAATGAACCCGCCCGACACAAACTATTGGATTTGGTAGGTGATTTAGCTTTGGTAGGCAGACCAATTGTAGGACATATTCACGCATTACGCCCTGGACATACTGCCAACGTGGAACTTGCTAAGCGTATCAAAGCAGCTATCAAAAAGAATAAAGATAGGCAAGGTATGGTATTTGTTCCTGATTTGCCTGTCATTAAGGATGCCTCTCAAATTGAGGCAATGTTACCTCACAGAATTCCTTTTTTGCTCATTGATAAAGTTTTGTACTTAGATGAAACTTCGGTGATAGCTCTTAAAAATGTTTCCATGAACGAATGGTATTTTCAAGGACATTTCCCAAATAACCCCGTAATGCCTGGTGTTTTACAGGTAGAAGGACTTGCTCAAACAGGAGGAATTTTTGCTTTAAGCACCACCGAAAATCCTGCTAATTATTGGACTTATTTCTTGCGAATTGATGAATGTCGTTTTCATCAAAAGGTTTTGCCTGGTGATACCTTGATTTACCATTGCATTCTGACTACCCCTATTCGTAGGGGCATTGTGAAAATGGATGGCAGAGCCTACGTAAATGGAAAATTAGTTTGTGAAGCCCGATTAACTGCAAGTATTACTCGTAAAGACAAATGATAAGTAATTTAGCCTACATACATCCCAAAGCCAATATTGGTAAAAACGTAACAATTGAGCCTTTTGCCACTATCTACGAAGATGTGGTAATCGGTGATAACACTTGGATAGGTTCTAATGCTACCATCATGAATGGAGCAAGAATAGGGCAAAATTGCCGTATTTTCCCAGGAGCAGTTATTGCCGCTATCCCCCAAGACCTCAAATTCAATGGTGAGTATTCTACCGCTGAAATTGGCGATAATACTACTATTCGCGAGTGTGCTACAATTAACAGAGGTACTGCTTACAGTGGCAAAACCGTCATAGGAAGCAATACCCTCGTAATGGCTTATGTGCATGTGGCTCACGATTGTTTTATTGGCAATAATTGCATTTTGGTAAATGCCGTACAAATGGCAGGGCACGTCATTATGGATGATTTTGCCATTGTAGGAGGAACAGCGGCTATTCATCAATTTACACGTATAGGTACGCACACAATGATTGCAGGAGGCTCATTGGTTCGTAAAGATGTACCCCCTTTCGTAAAAGCAGGTAGAGAGCCACTGAGCTATGCAGGAGTAAATTCTTTGGGCTTACGGCGTCGTGGGTTTAGTAATGAGCAGATTATACTTATTCAAGACATTTACAGAGTTATCTTTCAAAAGGGCTATAACACCACTGATGCTATTCGGAAAGTGAAAGAAGAATTTCTACCTTCACAAGAACGGGACTTGATTATCAATTTTATAGAAACTTCTGAAAGAGGTATTATCAGGGGTAGCAACAGCAGTGATAAATATACTTTTGAGTTATAGTTATGGATACCAACCAAAGACGTTACAAAATTCTTTACGTTGATGATGAAGAGAGTAACTTGCGTATCTTCAAAATGGCATTCAAGCGTTATTATGATATTTTTACAGCCATTTCGGGGCAAGAGGCTATCAAAATATTGCACCAAGAGGCTATTCAACTCATCATCACAGACCAAAAAATGCCTGAAATGACAGGTACAGAGTTTTTGGAAAAAACGCTCCCTGAATTTCCTAATATCATTCGCATCATTCTTACAGGCTTTTCGGATATTGAAGCGGTGGTACGAGCTATCAATAAAGCAAATGTGTATCGGTATGTTACAAAACCGTGGGACAGAGAAGAAATGAAAAAAATCATTGATGAAGGACTTGCTCTGTACCAATATCGTGAGGATAAAGATATCAAAATCGCACTTTTGGAAAAAGAAAATCAGGTACTACGTGAAAAAATACAAGAACTTACCGAACAACTCAGACGCTATAAAAACGTTTGAGTAATCTTTTCAATGAATTACTTTTCCGCTTTTGGGCAATTTTGAATTGGCATTTTTTTCGTATTTTTGGTAAAAATCTTTGATGAAAAAAGTTACTACCGAAGTTGAGAAAATCATTTTAGGCATAGACCCTGGCACGCGTATTATGGGCTATGGGGTGCTAAAAATTTTAGGCAAAAAGATTGAAGTTTTACAATATGGCGTAATTCAGTTGGATAAATACGAAAGTCAGGCTCTTAAACTTAAAAAAATCTACGAACGCGTAACGCAACTTGTAGAGGAATTTTTACCTGATGAAGTAGCTTTGGAAGCACCTTTTTACGGAAAAAATGTGCAATCTATGCTCAAATTGGGCAGAGCCCAAGGCGTAGCTATGACAGCGGCACTTATGCGAGAAATCCCCATTACCGAGTATGCTCCGCTGAAAGTCAAGCAAGCCGTAACAGGCAAAGGACGTGCTACCAAGCAAGAATTAGCTACTATGCTTGAAAAAATCCTTCAAATCAAGTTTGCCGATGATACGCTTCTTGATGCTTCTGATGCTTTGGGGGTTGCTTTGTGCCACCACTACCAAAATGGCATCAAAACAACCAAACACAAAGGTTGGAGCGATTTTGTAAAAGAAAATCCACACTTGCTGAAAAAATGAACTTACAAAAATTACTTTCCCAAGTACCTATTATTTCCGTTTATGGCAACGAAAATATAGAAATCAACCGCATACAATTTGACTCTCGTCAAGTGCAGGTAGGAGATATTTTCGTAGCCACCCAAGGCACCCAGGTAGATGGGCATAACTTTATCCCCAAAGCCATTGAAGCAGGTGCTAATGTAATTGTTTGCGAAAAGTTGCCTGAAAATTTGCTTTCTCACGTTACTTACGTACATACGCCTGATAGTGCTGAGGCATTAGGCATTATGGCAAGTAATTTTTACGATAATCCATCCCGAAAATTGCGTTTGGTAGGAGTTACAGGCACAAATGGCAAAACCACCAACGTAACTCTACTGTACCGACTTTTCAAGGGTTTAGGTTATCGTGTGGGTATGCTTTCTACGGTGGAAAACTACATCAACGATAAAGTTTTGCCTGCTACCCATACCACACCTGATGCCGTGCAAATCAATGCTTTACTGGCTCAAATGGTGCAAGAGGGTTGTCAGTTTGCGTTTATGGAGGCAAGTTCTCATGCCATTGTACAACGCCGCATTGCAGGGTTGCATTTTACAGGAGCTGTTTTCACCAACATCTCTCACGACCATTTGGATTTTCACAAAACTTTTGAAAATTACATCAAAGCCAAAAAGAAACTTTTTGATGATTTACCTGCTTCGGCTTTTGCTTTGAGCAATTTTGATGATAAACGTGGAAGTATTATGCTTCAAAATACGCAGGCACACAAATATAGTTTTGCTCTCAAATATCCTGCGGATTTTAAGGCAAAAATCATGGATAATACGTTGCAGGGCTTG
Source organism: Raineya sp. (assembly GCA_025054975.1). GTDB lineage: Bacteria > Bacteroidota > Bacteroidia > Cytophagales > Thermonemataceae > Raineya. Next base: position 2,666 of record JANWZC010000017.1, on the reverse strand, counting down.
CTGATGGATTTTGAGGGAACGCAAGTGTGGTGTAGATTGATAGGAGAGTTCAACGCCTACAATCTATTGAGTGTATATGCTACAGCTGTGCTTTTGGGTGAGGAAAAAGAACGCATTTTGCCTGTACTTTCCGAACTTTACGCTGCCAAAGGCAGATTTGAGCAAATCACTGATAAACTTGGCAGGGTAGGCATTGTAGATTACGCACATACGCCCGATGCTTTGGAGAATGTGCTAAAAACCATTCAAGATTTGCGAAAGCCACATCAAAGAGTAATTACGATTGTAGGGGCAGGAGGCAACCGCGATGCTGCCAAGCGTCCTGCTATGGCTGAAATTGCTTGCAAATATTCTGATGTAGTCATTCTCACTTCTGATAATCCTCGTTTTGAAGAGCCTGAAGCTATTCTTGCCGATATGCAAAAGGGTGTTCCCATTACCCAACGCAAAAAAGTGCTAACCATAGAAAACCGAAAAGAAGCCATTAGTAAGGCTTGTGAGATAGCTCAAAAAGAAGACATTATACTGCTGGCAGGCAAAGGACACGAAACTTATCAAGAAATCAAAGGCGTAAAATACGAGTTTGATGATAAAAAAATTTTGGCAGAAATGATGAACTGGGCAGATAAATAGCAACCATCTTGCTTATCTCAACTTTGCCTGAAAAGCTGATTTAGTGCAGAAATTTATCAAAATTTTTTTTGGAAGTCTGGTGGAAAAGGGGTATTATTGCATATACTGGCAAGTTAGCAGTAATGTCCGCAGACAGCAAAGGGGACCGATTAAATTTCAACCGACAACATTTTGACTATCTTTGTAATGACAGAAAACAATGAAACAGAGAATTTACATAGACACATCAATAGTTGGCGGTTACTTTGACGAATAATTCAGAGAGCGATTGTAAAGTTCTTTGAACGGCTTGACGAAGGTGAAGTTATTTTTGTTATTTCAAACTTACTAGATCTTGAATTATTGCATGCCCCACAATTAGAGAACACTTGTTAAAATATTCAGCCGAAAAATTTCAGAGAGTTGAACTTACAGAAGAAGCCATAAAATTTGCTAACGCTTATGAAGAAAAAGTAGTTGGTAAAACAAGCTTGGAAGACTGTCGCCACATAGCTTTGGCAACCATTCATAAAGTGGACGTTTTAGCAAGTTGGACTTTAAACATATCGTAAATCTTGACAGAATTAAAGGCTACAATTCTGTAAATTTACGACTTGGATATTCAATGATTGAAATCAGAAGTCCAAAAGAATTGGTTAATTATAGATAAAACTTACACACTCTAAAATTACATAAGATTTTGCTTGAGAAAACAAGCCAATAAATTTTCTCTAAATTGGTACCAGTTAGCAATTACTTGATTGATAACCTTTTCTTCCCAAATAATAAAAGCCCTTAAAGCAGCAGAAATACGATTTTTTACGGCGTTGGCTCTTCTCACCAGAATATTCTGAATGTTGCAGAGTTATTTGATAGCACCTTGATATTCTTCATTAATTCACGGGCAAACGATGACCTTGAATATTGGTGTAAAATAGCGTAACTAAACATATCCCCTTCATTACCTTGTGGTGTTTTTTTGCGTAGTGAAAGCCGATAAGTTCGCTCTTGCTGGCATCACTATAAGGTTTCTCCAAAATACTATCATCATAACTTAATGCCTCCCCTGATAATCGAGCAAGGGCTTACTCAAAGAAAACAAGTCAAAAGGCGTGTAGGACTCCCTGACTAAAAAATTGAGTACTACATCGTATGAAAGCGTCTGCATACTTTGGGATAATTTTGTGCAACCTCTTTGAAGTGGCACGGTAAGTAAATCATTGCTATACAGCTCTATACTGCACAATGCGGTGTTTTTCCTTCGCAACTCTCGCATATGCTTTATATTTTTGCCGCAATATGAAAAATATTACGTAAGTTTGGGGTGCGTAACTTCTAATTTATGCTAAATCTTTTTCATAAGTAACTATCTATCAAAATTTTAATGTTGTAACTCACGTTAATCTTTATGAATCATGCGAACTAATTTACTTGCTTGCTGCTTTGTTTTCCTGTTGGCTTGTCAGAAAAAAATTACTACTTCTCAAATTTCTAAAGAACAAAATCATAACTCTGAGCCAAAACAAGAAAAAAGTATTTATTCCTCCGAACTACGAAAAAACGAAAAAACTTCTTTGCAGACACAAATTCGGGTGGGTGCAGAGCAGCTAGAGTTATTTCTGCCTGAAATACAACAGAAAAAAGTTGCTTTGGTGGTCAATCATTCGGCTTTGGTGCAAGGCAAGCACTTGGTTGATGTGCTTTTGGATAAAGATGTTCAAATTCAAAAGGTTTTTGCCCCCGAACACGGCTTTCGTGGCGATGCCGATGCAGGTGAGATGATACAGAATGAAAAAGATAGCAAAACAGGCTTACCAATAATTTCTCTGTATGGAAAAAATAAAAAACCTACCCGTGAGCAACTTCAAGATGTAGATGTAGTCATTTTTGATATTCAAGATGTGGGTGTGAGGTTTTTTACGTATATTTCTACTATGCACTATGTTATGGAAGCCTGTGCCGAGTATAACAAAGAATGTATCATTTTAGACCGTCCTAATCCTAATGGCGACTATGTGGCAGGTCCTGTTTTGCAGAAGGGTTTTGAGAGTTTT